>DXIQ01000016.1 GCA_019112785.1 Candidatus Blautia stercorigallinarum | reverse complement strand
GTACGGTTTAGCCATGAACGATATCCAGACCGTGAAACGCCTAAATATTTCAGCATTCCGGAGACGGAGACCCGGCGATTCTGTTTTCTGGCAGCTTCCGTCTTTTCAGAAACCTCGAGATAAATGGCTTCCGTTATTTTCCCAGAATGCTGATAGCTTTTTTTAGCACATCAAGTGCATCCTGGGCATTACGGAGTTTGCGTTTCAGACGGGCAATCTCTTTCTGCTCATCAGAGGAGTAGTTACCAGAGCCACGAACAGGAATATCGCCAGACTCCCGGAAATCCTTCAGCCATTTTGTCAGAGTACTGTAACCCACACCGAGGTTTTGGCACAGCCACGAATCCCAAGCTCTTTGTGATCGAAATAATACTAGACTGCATCCAATTTAAACTGTTTGTCATGTTGCTTTGCCATAATGAGATCCTCCTTCAGTACGATATTTCTATTGTATCATGTATTGTCTATTTGGAATTTTCTCATTTTGACTTGCACTATTTATACCAAAAATGAAATCTTAAATTCCACCTCTCCCAAGGGCTGTAGCATTTACTTCTGCACAGTCGATATTTACTCTTTCATATATTCATGGTATGGTTATCTTCCCTTCTGACAACAGTAGAAGGAGGCATATGATGAGTAAATATATTCCTGGCGACCAGAAGCACCTTACCCTTGAAAACCGTATTTATATCGAAAACGAACTGAACAAAGGTACATCTTTTAAAGATATTGCCCGGTTCCTGTGCAAGGATCCCACCACGATCTCAAAAGAAATCCGGGCTCACCGCCTTTCTGACTGGTATCACAAAGGGACCTTCTATAATGCCAAAAACTTCTGTATCCACCGCTATCACTGTAAGAAGACCAACGCCTGCGGAAAGATTGTCCTGTGCGGGATCAAATGCACTTCCTGCCCCACCTGTAATCAGACCTGCAGGGATTTCGAAAAAGAACGCTGCTCAAGACTTGACCGGGCTCCTTATGTCTGCAACGGCTGTACCAAAAAGATCAGTCACTGCACTATCGCCCACAAATACTCTTATAACGCAAGGTTCGCTGACAGGAAATATCGCGAAAAACTCCGGGATTCCAGAACCGGGATCAACATGACCAAGCGGGAACTTCACAAAAAAGATCCGATCATTTCTCCTCTGATCGAGCAGGGACAGTCTCCTTATCAGATCCTGACAAACCACCCGGAACTGGATATGTCTGTCCGTACGATGTATTCCTATCTTGATCAGGGCCTCTTTACGGCAAGGAACATAGATCTGAAGCGGAAGGTCCATTTCAAGCCAAGAAAGTGCCATAAAACACAGATCACGGACAGAGCAGTATTCACCAGCCGGTTGTATCGTGATTTCTGCTCCCTTGGCCTTACAAGCTATGTCCAAATGGATACGGTCCATTCTTCCAGAGAATCAAAGAAAACCTTACTGACCATGTTTTTTACCAAAGAAAAACTCTTCCTTGGTTTTCTGATGAACCGATGCACCAAAGGCGCTGTCCATCTTGTTTTTGACCGTCTGGAAAAGCGTATGGGAACCTATGAATTCGCTTCCGTGTTTGAATATATCCTGACGGACCGTGGTTCTGAATTCGGTGATCCTGACGCTTTAGAAACCGGTATAACCGGAATACAGCGTTCCAGCATTTATTATTGCGACCCAATGCAGAGTGGGCAGAAAGGCGGTCTGGAACAGGCCCACACTATACTCCGGATGGTTCTGCCGAAAGGGACCAGTTTTGAATTTCTTACACAATGGGATGTCAATCTGATCGTAAACCATATCAACTCTACTCCCAGGGAAAGTCTGGGTGGGAGAACACCGTACAGCGCTGCATTGGAAACATTTGGAGAAGAAGTCTTAAACGCATTTCAGCTTAGACCGATTGAACCTGATCAGGTCAATCTGACGCCTAAGCTGATCCGCTTTAACCATTAAACAACTATCTCAAAAACTGCTGTCGGACCGGAAGTAAACTTTTCACATTTTCACACAATGGCCGGTGGAATTCAGTCTTGCACACAGAATTCCAGTAGCCCGCTTGCCATGCCCGGAAAACAAAAATTTTTTGAGAAGTTGGGTTTATTATAACAGTTATTGAAGAATTCAGCATTATAAATCTTTTAAAAACGTGGAATTTTTAAACCCCTGTGGAATTTAACTCTGCACTGGAATTTAAAATTTCAAGTTAGCTGCACTATTTATATACTAGCACCAAGACTTCTAAAAATAAATATTGTAACCTCGTTTTGTATTCCCTTGTTACTGTCAAGTAATCATTGGCAACTTTCTTCCCGATTTATCTTTTCTGTTCAAACAGTCCTTTTTCTGCTTTCTAATATCCAGCCATATGCAGCAATCGTTTTCTCTCCCCCTGTATCTTTCCGTCCAATCCAACCACATGCCCTATTGCCAGATATTGATAGCCTTTTCCGTCTTTCTTTGGTGCCTTTGCCGACATCAGGATTTCACCATATAACTCTTCTACCTTTTCTTCTTCAAATATCGGTCTCCGCAGACGTTCTGTCACTTCATACAGCTTCCCGCTGCATTTTTTGCCAGTATCTTTGCCAGATGGTTCCCTCCCTACGGCTCCTGCTCCTGTGCCCATGCTTCATCCGTTTCGCGATCACACTCCACACATGGTTTTCCATTGTTCCCATGTTCCGGTATTCCAGCCCCTCCGGTGGATCCGGCAGCTCCAGATCCTGGGACTGATAGGGCAGTAGCCCTTCCCGGTTGTTCTCATAATAACGAATCAGATCTTCTGCATCTTCAATCTCTGTTTCATCGCTCAGGCTGTTCCGGTAGATCTCCAGATACCGAAATACTTCTTCAATCTCTTCTTCTTTGATCAGTTCTAAAACAGCATCCCTCGCAGCCGGTTCATGGACTTTTTTCTTTCACCGCTTTGTTCCGGTGGAAGGGATCTAACTGAAAACAGGTGCTTTTATCTTTTACTTTCTTGATCCATGACGCTCCATCTGCATTCAGGATCCTCTGGCTTACCTCTTCCAGATCAAACTCCTGCGCGATCACGGCCTCCCGGTATTCCTGAAACTCTTTGGCTTTGGAATATCCGGCAACTACCACTGTTTTCTAGCGCATAACGATCCGGACCGGTCTTCCGCCATCCGTCATAAGCGATCCCGATCTTAATCTCTGCTTTATCCTGTTTTTCCTTTTTCCTGTCTTTTCCCTGCAGCTTGATATAAACTCCGCCCGCTTCTTCAAACAGAACAGGAACCGCCCTTTTCCCTTTCACATGGCCTTTCTTATATGCTTCTGTCAACTCAGCTTCGTTCTCACAGACTTTTTCCCCTAACGCCTGGATGACGTTCCATACGCCCATGGCACTGATGGCCTGTCCGGTCATCTCGCTGACCTGCCGGGCGCATTCTCTGTACGATAGTTCCGTGATCCCTTTTACCAGCAGTTCCGCCATGTTCGTTGAAATCAGGCCTACATGATCCAACTCTAGTGTCTCGTCCAGCAGATATATAAAACGTCTGGTCCCGTCTTCTTCGGTCACTTCATAGACAGTCCTCTGATAGGTTACTTCCCCATACACGGTTTTTATGGTTGCCTGTCTGGCATCCTTATTCCTGTACTTCTTCTTGCCTCTGCCCTCCATCAGAATCCTGTCATACCGCTCTAGGAACTCTTTTGTGAACTCTCTTCCGATCTCTTCCCTTTATTTTTGCCAATGATAATTATACTCTAAGTATTCCCTTAAATCTGCGGAAAAGAAGTAGATTTAAGGGGATTCTTTTGTGACATACTTTTACAGAGATATAAAAAATGTTATACATAACATGATTTGAATTTTCAGAGAAATGATGTGCTGAGTAAGAAGCGAAGTTGACGGAAGCTGTTATTTTGGAAAGACTTCTTCTATTATGTATCAAAGGGAATTCCATAATTTCATTTGGAATTGATGGAGAGAAAATTTCCCTTTTATTTTTCTGCTATCTGTAGTAATATATCCTACATAAAGAAAAAGATGCGAGGAAGAAAAGATAGGTATTAATACTAAATCAGGTAGTGTAAAGTAGCCTATGAAAAAACGGAGCCATAAAAATCGGCTCCATTGGAACCTTGAAAATTGCAGATATGTTCGTTTTTGGCACCGCCCGCCACCCTTGACGGCATGGCAAAGCAATGCTCTGGC
>DXIQ01000015.1 GCA_019112785.1 Candidatus Blautia stercorigallinarum | reverse complement strand
AAGGATAGCGAAGGAGGAAGTTCTGATTCCCTCACAATGGCATGGTGGGGCAATCAGGTAAGAAACGAGCGCACCCAGCAGGCTCTGGACGCATACAAGGAAGAGAGCGGCATAACAGTAAGCGGACAGTTTTATCAGTGGGGCGATTATTGGAGCAAAATGGCAACCTCTGCAGCAGGAAAGAAAATGCCGGATGTGATCCAGATGGATATGTCCTACATTCAGCAGTATGTAGATAAAGGGCAGCTTCTTGATCTGACTCCTTATATTGAAGACGGAACTCTGGACACTTCCAATATTTCAGAAGATGTAGTAAATATGGGAAAAGTAGGAGACGGGATCTACGGTATTGCTTCCGGAACCAGCGCTTCCTGTATGTTTTATAACAAGACGCTTTTAGATGAACTGGGGATCACGATCGAAGATAATATGACTCTGGACGAATTTATCGATATTTCCAAACAGGTGTATGAAGAAACCGGTTATCGTTCAAATCTGTACCACTATGGTCTGTACATGGATATGTATGCAAGAGCAAATGATATCCAGGCTACGGATAAATTAGGCGGCGACAGCGCAGATGATTATCTCCCATACTTTGAAACTCTGGAGACAGGAATTAAAGAAGGATGGCAGATTTCTCCAAGCCAGGCGGCAGATACAGATAGTGTAGAGGAAGATCCTATGGTATATGGTTCTAATCCGGATAATATGACCTGGTGTACGATTAACGGTTCCACACAGCTTACCGCTTATCAGGCAGCAGCTCCGGAAGGAACAGAAATCGCGCTGACAACCATACCTACAACAGATCCTAAGAAATCCAATTATGTAAAACCTGCCATGTATTTTTCAGTAAGTGCGGATACAGCAAATCCTGAAGAAGCTGTTAAACTGCTGAACTATCTGACAAATTCAGAAGATGCTTACAATATCCTGCTGGCAGAAAGAGGTGTACCTGCTTCTACAGCAATCTCCGATGCGATCATGGATAAATTAAGTCCTGCAGAACAGGAAAATGCAAATTTTGTAAATAACGTGATTATGCCGAATTCCAGTCCGATGCCTCCATTCCCTGTAGAAGGAAGTACAGAGGCTCAGGATCTTTTAAGAAAACTGGAAGAAAAAGTAAAATATGGCGAATATACAGCTCAGCAGGCTGCAGATGAATATTTCACAGAAGCAAATAAGATGCTTCAGGGTGAATAAATAAAACCAGGCTTGGGGCCGCTGCCGTTTGTAAAAGGCGGCAGCGGTCCTTTTGCGTAATAAGCCCGGTAATCAGGTAAAACTCCGAAGATGAGAAAGGAGAAATGGTTTTTCATGAATAAAAGCAGTAAATTTTATCGGTTTATAAATAAAGAAAAAAATGTGGGTGTGATCTTCTGCCTTCCGTTTATTATCGGCTTTCTGGTGTTCCTGATCGTACCCATGGGAATATCTCTGTACTATTCCTTCTGTGATTATGATATTTTGTCCCCACCGGAATTTGTGGGATTGAAAAATTACATAGAAATGTTTACTCAGGACGAAGTATTCTGGCACTCTGTAAAAGCAACCTTTTATTTCGCACTGGTGTCCGTGCCTCTTCGTCTGATCTTTGCTCTGCTGGTAGCAATGATCCTTGTACGGCCTACCAAGGCTACAGGATTTTACAGGGCAGCTTACTATCTGCCATCTATCATCGGCGGTTCCGTGGCAGTAGCCATTCTGTGGAAAAGAATGTTTGCTCCGGACGGTGTGATCAACAGTCTGCTGGGACTTATCGGGATCGACACAAATTTTGCATGGCTCAGTGATACAAGAACGGCAATCTGGACATTGATCATCCTGGCAATCTGGCAGTTTGGGTCTTCTATGCTGATTTTTCTGTCTGCTTTAAAACAGATCCCCAAGGAATTGTATGAAGCGGCAGATGTAGATGGAGCCAACAAATTTACAAAGTTCTTTAAGGTTACGCTACCTCTGCTGACACCAACGATTTTCTTTAATCTGGTTATGCAGATCATCAACGGATTCCTGGCCTTTACCCAGAGCTTGATCATTACGCAGGGAAAACCTATGGATACCACACTTTTCTATGCGGTATATATGTATCAGCAGTCCTTTAATTTCAACCAGGCAGGATATGCATCTGCAATGGCATGGGTAATGCTGCTGCTGATCGCGGCCATCACCTTTATTTTATTTAAGACCAAAAAATTCTGGGTTTATGAACAGGAGTGATAGAAGTGAAAGCGAAAAAAAGAACAGGTACGATTATTTATCATATTTTAGTATGCGGTTTCGGACTTCTGATGCTTTATCCGCTGTTTTGGATGTTTATGAGTTCTTTTAAAGAGACTAATACCATTTTTACAACAGCCAGAAGTCTGATCCCCGATCCCTTTACTCTGGAAAACTATGCAAATGGATGGAAGGGATTTGCAGGAGTATCCTTTGCTACTTTCTTTAAGAATTCCCTTTTTGTGGCCATCCTGGGTACTCTGGGCACCCTGGCTTCTTCTGCCTGCGTGGCTTTTGGATTTGCCAGATGTCAGTTCAGAGGAAAGAAGATTCTTTTCGGAGCCATGCTGGCTTCTATGATGCTTCCGGGACAGATCCTTATGGTTCCCCAGTATCTCTGGTATGAGAAGCTGGGATGGGTAGGAAGCTTTGCGCCCCTGATCGTTCCATTCTGTTTTGCCATCCAGGGATTCTTCGTATATCTGATGATGAACTTTATTCAGGGTATCCCAAGAGAGCTGGATGAGGCAGCCAAGATTGACGGATGTTCTTATTATGGCATTTTCGGAAGGATCATTCTTCCACTTATGTCCCCGGCCCTTATTACCGGTGCGATCTTTTCCTTTATGTGGAGATGGGATGACTTTATGTCCGCTTTGCTTTACATCGATGATCCGTATAAATATCCGGTATCTCTGGCGCTGAAGCTGTTTTGTGATCCGGGCTCTTCTTCCGATTACGGAGCAATGTTCGCTATGGCTACCTTATCGGTTATTCCTATTGTGCTGATCTTTATTTTCTTCCAGAAATATCTGGCAGACGGAATTGCTACATCAGGCTTGAAAGGATAATACTATGAAAAATTGGGAACAGGCATGGCTGGTTTACCAGCCGGTCAAAGATGATACAGAAAAAGAAATCTTCCGTACTTATTACATAGAAGAGAAAGGAAGATATACAGAAAGCATAGAACGGGAACTGGCTGCTGCCTGTCAGTCTCTTTTCGGCATAACGCCAGAAAGAGTTTCCGACCGGAAAGATGCAGGGCTGGTCCTGGAGAAAAATCCGGCGCTCCAGACTGGAGAAGAAGGATTCCGGATCCGGGTTTCAGATTCCCGGGCGGTGATCAGCAGCGCCGGAGACAAGGGACTTTTATATGGCACCTTCCGGCTGCTTCTGAAGGCTGCCGCCGGAGAGAAGATCCGGGGGCTGGACCTTTTGGAGAAACCGGAGAATCCTTTTCGTATGCTGAATATGTGGGACAATATAGACGGCACTATAGAGAGAGGATATGCAGGATATTCTTTCCTTTATGAGAAGGGAGAGATCTGCGTGAATGAAAGGACCAGAGATTTTGCCCGGCTGCTGGCTTCTGCAGGCATAAATGCTATTGCCATCAATAATGTAAATGTCCGGGACGGGGCCGAATGGCTGATCACCGAGCGGCACAGAGAGAATCTGAAAGCCCTGGCAGAAGTCTTTGCAGAGTATGGAGTATCTATGTATCTGTGTATCGACTTCGCAGCGCCTATGACCATCGACGGCCTTTCTCTCAGCGATCCTCTGGACACCCAGGTCCGGCAGTGGTGGAAGGATAAGGCCGGGGAGCTTTTTACAGAAATCTCCAATCTGGGAGGATTTCTGGTGAAAGCTGACTCAGAAGGCCGTCCCGGTCCTTTTGCTTATGGCAGAAATCACGCAGACGGGGCGAATATGCTGGCAGAAGCGGTGGCGCCTTATGGCGGTACGATCATCTGGCGGTGCTTTGTCTACAACTGCCAGCAGGACTGGAGAGATGAGGAGACAGATCGCGCCCGTGCGGGATATGATAATTTTGCACCTCTGGACGGACAGTTTGCAGAGAATGTGATCCTGCAGATCAAAAACGGCCCCATAGATTTCCAGGTAAGAGAACCGGTACATCCTCTGTTCGGGCGTCTTTCCAGAACAAATCAGATCCTGGAAGTCCAGGCGGCTCAGGAATATACCGGACAGCAGATCGATGTGTGTTATCTGGTACCCATGTGGAAAGAAGTGCTGGATTTTTCTACAGGCTGTGGAAAAGAAGGGGATACTGTGGCAGATATTATAGCCGGAAAGACTTTCGGACAGACCAGGTGTGGTATAGCAGCAGTATCGAATACGGGCAATGACCCCAACTGGACCGGACATGATCTGGCAGGGGCTAATCTTTACGGATTTGGCCGTCTGGCCTGGAACCCTGCTCTTAGCAGCGAGGAGATCGCCAGAGAGTGGATTGCCCTGCAGATTACCAGAGATCCGGAGGCGCTGGAAGTGATCCTGGGGATCCTGCTGCGGTCCAGAGAAGTCTATGAAAAGTATACAGCTCCTCTGGGAATCGGCTTTATGGTCAATCCATCTTATCATTACGGACCGAATCCGGAGGGCTATGAGTATTCACCATGGGGGACTTATCACCGGGCGGATCATCTGGCTATCGGTGTGGACCGCAGTGATAAAGGCACAGGCTACAGCGAGCTGTATTTTGAGAAAAATGCAGCGATATACAGAAATAAAGAAACCTGTCCGGAAAACCTGCTGCTGTTTTTCCACAGGCTGCCCTATACCTACCGGCTCTCCTCTGGAAAAACGCTGATCCAGCAGGTGTATGACAGTCATTTTGAAGGATACGAGGACGTGGAAAAAATGGCGGAAGCGTGGATTTCTCTGGAAGGAAAGATCCCGCAAAAAATATATGAAAGAGTGAAAGAACGGTTTGACCGCCAGAAAAAGAACAGCAGAGAATGGCGGGATGTGATCAACAGTTTCTTCTACCGCAGATCCATGATCCCCGATGAAAAGGGAAGAAAATTATATTAAATAGAATGTCCTCATTCAGTCTTCTGACAGGCTGGATGAGGGCATTTTTGCGAAAAGCAGGATAGAAGAATGGTATCTTGCCCATAGTAACCGCCGGGGACTTGTGTTATACTAAAAACTATACAAGAGATAAGATAATGAATCAGACAAGGAGCGTATCAGCCTATGGCAGTTACTGTGGCAAAAAAACTGAACCCATATTTTGAGATCATCGGTCTTCTCTATGACAGCGTCCGGCCGGAGCCTGGGGAAGCGGAAATATGGAAAATGTCTGCCAGGAACCGGGGTTTAAATCCGGAAGAGATCAACAGGAAGATAGGGCCTGTAATAAGAAAATACCATGCCGCCTTTCAGAAATACAGGACCGGCAGGGAGATGGAAGATTTTGACTTTTTCTTTATGCATGAGGAACCGGAGTTTGTCCTTTTCTTCCAGAGTATCTGCGGAGAACATCCGGAATGGTTTGAGAAAGAGCTGAAAGAGGAGCAGAAAGGCGAGATCCAATTGGCTTTTCTCCAAGGATTTTCAGAAGAAGAGAAGATCACAGAGCCGCCGAATCTTGAGAAAATGATAAGAATCCTGGAAAGGGCCGGTTACAGCGGCGGTCTGGGATGGAAGTTCCTGCTTTTTCTTCAGGAGCCGGTGAAAAAGCTGCAGAATCTTTCCAGGATCTTAAAGGCAAACTTCCCTGCATTTGAAAAAGCAAAAGAGGCCGTTGAAAAGCAGCTGGAAAAGTTGATGGAAGAGTTTCAGAAAGGTATGGAAAAGGATCATCTGATCACTAAAATTTCCGGGGATGTTACAGCCTTTCCAGCCTTGGTATGCCCGGGAGCAGAGGTTATCAGTTCAAATCCGGAAAGCACCACAGCCTATATCGGCCTGTTTGTAAGGGACATCTATAAAATGCTGGAAAAAAGCAGAAACAACAGAAAACATCTGCTCCCTGTTCTGAAAGCCCTCAGCGACAGCAGCAAATTTGAAATCCTCCAGTCTCTGCGCATATCCCCCAAATATAACCTGGAGATCGCAGAAGAGTTAAAGTTATCTCCTCCTACTGTGTCCCATCATATGAGCGTTCTGCTGGGAAACGGGCTGGTAGATGTAGAAAAAAGAGAGGGGAAAGTATATTATACTCTTTCCAAAGAGAGACTTCGGGAAATGGTGGATGAACTGGAAAAGACTTTTTCTATATGATGAAAGGCTTGCGTCTTGTTTTCAGATGTGCTATATTTTAGATAAAAAAAGGGAAAGCCAGAGAAGCGGCCTACCCTTATTAGTTTTTATCTTTAACCTTTACACAAGGTCAGCCGTCACTATTGGGAGTAGTGGCGGCTATTTTCATTTATCCCTGAAAATCTCGTAAACGAAACCAACAAGGGCAACAATGAATATTAAAAGCTGGATTAAATCAGCATATGTAACATACATTGGCAACGCCCTCCTTTCCTTTTTGGTCTGGAGGGTAAGCCCCTCCGAAAAATGGAGGGTAAGCCGCTTTTAGGCTCTCTGGTTTCCCATAGGGAAAGTATAGCAGAGTACCTTTTGTGTAGCAATATATTTTTTATGAAAATTCCTTGGATTAATTATCTGATTATATTTGACAAATATCTAATTATCCTATAGTATATATTTTATAAATATCTAATTTAGGCTCACGCACAGACACCTGCCAGAAAGCAGCGGAAGTAGAAAAGATGATATTTCTATTGTTCTGTGCGTTGGTCTTTCTTAAAGAATTAGATAAATATAAAATATATTAGAAAGGAATGAAATTATGAGATCAAAACTTTTTCACAGGAATTTTTCCCTTCTCATAGCCGGACAGGCCAGCTCTCTTTTTGGAAACGGGATCCTGGATTTTGCCATGTCTATGTATGTCCTGGAGAAGACCGGATCGGCGGCAGCATATGCCGGATTCCTGGCAGCATCTATGGTGCCTGCAGTATTATTTTCTCCCCTGGGAGGGATCCTGGCTGACCGGGGAAATAAGCGGAACATTATGGCAGGGCTGGATTTCCTTGCCAGTCTGGGAGTGCTTTTGGCGGCTTTGTTTATGAGGGAGAGCAACAGCCTGGCAGTAATCTGCATGCTTCTGCTCTTTGAGTCTGTTCTGGGAGCTTTTGAGACGCCGACGGTCCAGTCTTGTATTCCTTTTATGCAGACAGGGGAAAATCTGGTCAGAGCAAATGCGGTGGTCATGCAGATCAACGCGCTGTCCGCCTTTTTCTCCCCTATACTGGGAAGCCTGGTCTATACAGCTTTTGGACTAAAGCCGGTTATGTATGCAGGAGTCGTCTGCTTTTTCTTTACCGCGTGTTTTGAATGTTTGATAAAGGTGAAAAGTCCGGAGTATGACAAGCAGGAAGGCAAAAATCCTCTGCTGCTGGTGAAAAAGGATTTTCTGGACAGTCTCCGGCTTATAACCAGGGAGCGGCCGGCTATTCTGAAAATCTTCTGTGTGACCGGCGTGATCATGCTTCTGATCCAAGGGGTAAGCGCGGTAGGATTTCCCTATATTATCCGGAATGTTCTGGGGCTGAGTTCCATTTACTATGGCTTTTCAGAAAGCGCTGTAGGGCTGGCAGCCATAGCAGGAGGAATCCTGGCAGGTCTGGGAGCCTCCAGGATCAATGGAAACAATATATACCTGCTCATAGGCGCGCTTGGATTCTTTCTGATCCCGCCGGGAATTTCTTTCCTGCTGTCCGGGAATCCTTATATCCGGTACGGGACGCTGGTGGTGTTTACTGTATTGATCCAGCTTGCTGCCTGCGGGTTTTCCATCTTTGCCACTTCCTTTATCCAGAGACTGACGCCAGGTAATATGATAGGGAAGATTTCCTCTTATTCAAGTTCCTTTTCCCAGTGTATCCAGCCTTTGGGACAGATCTTTTACGGCTTTCTTTTTGACTGCTTTTCAGGCGGGACTGCCTGGATCCTGATCTGCACAGGGATCCTGATGGGAGGCTTTGGCCTGATGGTAAAAGGTTTTTTGAAAAAATGGAAAAAGAATTTACTGAAAATTAACATTGCACGAGAAAACTATAGAGCAACTAAAAATCATCAGAAAAATAGTATAAATTAACTCTGGTTTTTCTTTGGAAAAATGGTAAATTTTAAGTATGGGGCAGAAGAGAGAGAATGGATTCTCTGTGGCTCTGCACAAATTTCAGGAAGGAGCGTGATACTATGAGCGACCCATTTTCCGGGTTCGAGAAAAAAAGAGATTATCTGATCTGCATTGATTCCGATGGCTGTGCCATTGACAGTATGGATATTAAGCATTTCAGATGTTTTGGTCCCTGTATGGTAAAAGAGTGGGGACTGGAGGCTCATGAGAAGGAGCTTCTGGAAAGCTGGAATGAGGTAAACCTTTATTCTATGACCAGAGGGATCAACCGGTTTAAAGGACTGGTGAAGGCTCTTACGGAAGTACAGGAAAAATACCAGCCGGTAGAGGGACTGGAGACATTGGTGAAATGGGTGGAAGAATCTGATGAACTGTCCAATCCGGCTTTGGAGAAAGCAGTGGAAGAGACCGGAAATATCTGTCTGAAGAAAGCGTTAGCCTGGTCTCAGGCAGTAAACGCCTCCGTTAAAGAGCTTCCAAAGGAAGAGATAAAGCCATTTGAAGGTGTGAAGGAAGGCATTGCAATGCTTCATGAAAGCTGTGACATTGCCATTGTATCTTCTGCTAACTACGAGGCAGTAAAAGAAGAGTGGACCAGATTTGGTCTTATGGCTCATGTGGACGTGGTGCTGGCTCAGAACGCAGGATCTAAGAAAAGCTGTATTGAGAAGCTTCTGACTTACGGATATGACAAGGACAAAGTAATGATGACAGGAGACGCTCCGGGGGATATGGATGCGGCAGATAAGAACGGCGTATTCTTCTATCCGATCTTAGTAAAACATGAAAAAGAAAGCTGGGCTGATATCGGAGAGGCTAAGGACAGACTTCAGGCAGGCACCTTTGGGGGAGAATATCAGGAAGGATTAAAAGCAAGATTTGTTCAGAATCTTACAAAATAGCAGGAGGAAAAATAAAATGGTAAATTTAAGAGAGAAACCTTATTATCTTAATGACGAGCAGATCCAGTGGGTAGAGGATACCATTGCAGGGATGACCATTGAGGAGAAGATCGGCCAGCTGTTTGTAAACATGGTCGGAAATGCCGAGGAGAGAAAACCGGAGAATATCAAGAAGGTGCTGGATACCTATCATCCCGGCGCTATCCGCTATCATAACGCTCCAAAGGAAGAAATCTGGGCCATGGCGGACTGCCTTCAGAAGACTACCAAGATCCCTCTGCTGATCGCTTCCAACTGTGAGGCCGGCGGAAACGGAGGAACCGGCGGGGGAACACCTATTGCCAATGGTGCGGCTATGGCGGCTATCGACTCTGAGGAAGCCGTAACAGAAATGGCAACTATCTCTGCCAGAGAAGCAGCAGCAGTAGGCTGCAACTGGAATTTTGCTCCTATCGTAGACCTGACTTACAACTGGAGAAATACCATTGTCCAGTTAAGAGCTTTTAATGACAATCCTGATGATGTTATCCGCTATGCAAAGGCTTTCTTCAAAGGAATGAAGACCCAGAACTTTGCTACCTGTATGAAACACTTCCCAGGCGATGGAACAGAAGAAAACGACCAGCATCTGATCATGGGCGTCAATGAGTTTGACTGCGACAAGTGGGATGCTACCTACGGCAAAGTATATAAAGCACTGATCGACGAAGGTGTTATGACCATTATGGCAGGACATATTGCTCTTCCTGCTTATTCCAAGAAACTCCGTCCCGGGATCAAAGACGAAGATATTCGTCCTGCGACTCTGGCTCCGGAACTGATCACAGATCTGTTGAAAGGCCAGTTAGGATTTAACGGTCTGGTAGTTACTGATGCTTCTCATATGATCGGTATGTTCGGCGCTACCATTCCGAGAAAAGAGCAGGTTCCCCAGGCTATTGCTGCAGGCTGCGATATGTATCTGTTCTTCAATGACAGAGAAGAAGACTTCGGCTACATGATGGAAGGTTATAAGAACGGCACTATCACAGAGGAACGTTTAAATGACGCACTTCACAGGATCCTGGGCGTAAAGGCAGCCCTGAACCTTCATATCCTTCAGAAGGAAGGCAAGCTGGTACAGCCTAAAGAAAACCTGGCAGTGGTAGGCTGCGAGGAGCACCACAAAGCTTCCAGAGAATTTGCAGACAAATATGTGACTCTGGTAAAAGACCGTCTGAACTATCTGCCAATGACACCGGAAAGATATAAGAGGATCAAACTGATGTATATCGGTTCTGACGCAGTGGTGATCGCAGGAACCAAGTTTAAATCCAATGATGAGAATATCATTAAAAACATTGTGGCACAGTTAGAGGAGGCCGGCTTTGAGGTAGACGCAGAAGTTCCAACTTCAAAAGGAAAGATGGAAGACTTCAAGAAGAAATATGATTGTGTGCTGCTGATCCTCAACGTACAGGGATTTGCTCAGTACAATACTATGAGAGTAAAATGGGACGAGCCTGCAAAGCAGCCATGGTATATGTCTGAGCTGCCGACCTTTGTGGTATCCTTAAGCTACACCAACAATCTGATCGATGTTCCTATGGCAAGATGCTATATTAACTCTTATATGGATCATCATGAGAGCTTTGCAGCTACTCTGGAAAAGATGATGGGCAAGAGCGAATTCAAGGGAAGATATAACGAGAATGTATTCTGTGGAAGATGGGAAACCAGATTCTGAGTTCCCATGCTGCCATGAAAAAAGCCTCTCTGCTTTCAGAAATTTCTGAAAAGCAGGGGGCTTTTTAAAGTTAAAAAAATGATTTACTCTAAGGGAATGAACCAGTCTTCCATATCTCCAATGACTTTCATATCCACCAGCTCTGTGATATCCCAAAGGGCTTTATTTTCATCAGCGACCATATAGCAGTAGTTCCCGTCTTCAGGAATGTCCACCGTAATATCTTCTCCCTGATAATCCAGAGTTTTCCAGATCTCATTGTTACGGAAAATGACGATCTGGGAAGGAGAATCGCAGGCAGATAAAATATCAGCCTTTGTTATAGTTGCTGTACCGGCTTTCACTCTTTTTCCCAAAGAATACTCCCGGTATAACAGATCGTTATAAAATGCGTTTTCTGTCTGGGTAGTATTTTCCCTGACAGAACGGGGCTCATTCTGGGCAGAAGAGGATGAAGCCTGGGATTCTTGAGCGGAGACTCCAGATATGGGCTGGCTGCTGGCTTCCGGGTCAGCCCCGGTCTGGCAGCCAGACAGGAAGACCAGAGCGCCGGCAAACAGGACAAGCGCAGGAAAAGTGCTTTTCTTCATAAAAGATCCCTCCTTCCATATAAATCACGTTCCTATTTATCTATCTATATCATATCATAGGAAACAGAAAAAAAGAAGCTGCTGCGGGAAGATAATTCAGAGATAAAAAATCTGGGCAACTACGGCCAGAAAAGCGAGAAATAGGGATATAGGATGTAGGGACGGGCAGTTACTACAGCCCTGGAAGCTGGAAATGGCGATATAGGAGGCAGAGACGGGGAAAATCTAGTATCCTAAAATAGAAAGAGAAAAAAGAAGAGACAGTCTCACAGAGATTTCAGGCTTTAAAATATGCCTGTCTTCTGTGGAATTGTCTCTTCTCTTCTATTTAACACCGAAATCTGCTAACTGGCGCATAGCGCTTTTTCTGCCGGTGAAGTGTACAGCGTGGAGCCCCTGGGCTCTGGCTTCTGCCACATTATCCAGAAGGTCGTCGATAAAGACTGCTCTGGAAGGATCAATGTTGAAATTCTGGATCAGCTTCTGATAGATTTCCGGTTCGGGCTTCAGACAGTGGATCTGCCAGGACATATAGCCGCCTTCCATAAGGTCCAGGAACTTCATTTCTTTTTGACACCGGTCAAAGAGAGGCTTGGAGAAGTTGGACAGGATATAAAGCTTATATCCCCGCTTCTTGAAATATGTAAGCCAGCTCTTTGTGTAAGAATAAACACGAATGGTCTCTCCCATCCGGTCAAAGGTCTCTCGGATCTGTTTTTCATGAGCAGGATCATTATTTATGAAAGCCTGCAAAAGCTCTTCCTCTGAAAGGATTCCCCGGTCGCCTTCTGTCCAGGTATCGCTGAGGAATACGGCTTTTGCCACAGCATGGGCTGTCTCTTCATCATATTTCAGATCCCGCAATAATTTCTTCCAGTCATAGCGGACAAGTACTTTGCCAATGTCAAAGATCAGCGTATCGATTTCGGAAGTTTCCGCCAGGATCTTTGGGATCACTTCATCTTCCGGACGGGTCCATTTATACACCAGTAGTATGGCGTAGATCAGCACGGGTATGATCACCGTTCCGAAGAGGGAAGCCATCAGCATATTGCCTGCAGCAGAATTATCCGTCAGGGCAAAGATCAATGTAAGGATATACATGCCTGCCAGAAGGATAACTCCTATGAGTGCAAGAAGTCGTTTCAGGTTCTTCACTTCTTAATCTCCCTTGTCTAGAATATCTATTATTATAATAATTTTTGAGGTATCCGTCAATGTATAAACAA
>DXIQ01000108.1 GCA_019112785.1 Candidatus Blautia stercorigallinarum | reverse complement strand
GAAATTTTTAGTAGAATATACACATATTAAGTTTGGGAGGTATTACATATGGACGTTTTTAGAACCGACAGAATTAGAAATGTGGTCCTGCTCGGCCATGGCGGTGCCGGTAAGACGAGTCTGGTAGAAGCTATGGCTTATTTATCGGGAATGACAAGTCGCTTGGGTAAAGTGACAGACGGAAACACAGTGAGCGACTATGATAAAGAGGAGATAAAGAGAAAATTTTCAATTTCAACATCACTTGTTCCTATCGTATGGGGTAAAGTAAAGATCAATGTATTGGATACACCGGGCTATTTCGACTTTGTGGGGGAAGTGGAAGAAGCTGTTGCCGCTGCAGATGCAGCGATCATCGTAGTATCCGGCAAGGACGGTATCCAGGTAGGTACTCAGAAAGCGTGGGAGCTTTGCGAGAAATATAAACTTCCCAGGATGTTCTTTGTTACAGAGATGGATATTGATGATGTCAGCTACCGTCAGGTTGTGGAGGATCTTACAGAAATGTACGGAAAGAAGATCGCTCCTATCCATATGCCTATCCGTGAAGACGGCAAATTTGTAGGATATGTCAATATCGTAAAACAGGCCGGAAGAAAATATATTGACAGAGGCAAAAAGAAAGAATGCCCGGTACCGGATTACCTGAAAGAGTATCTGGAAAAATATCATGAGATTCTTATGGAATCTGTGGCAGAACTCAGTGAAGAATTCATGGACCGTTATTTTGCCGGAGAAGAATTCTCTGTAGCTGAAGTTTCTGCAGCGCTGAAAATGAATATTTCAGACGGCAGCATTATCCCTGTATGTATGGGTTCTACTATTAATATCCAGGGCGTTGCCAATCTGCTGGACGATATCTGCGGATATTTCCCAAGCCCGGACCAGAGATCCTGCAAGGGAATCAATACTAAGACTAATGAGATCTTCCAGGCAGACTACGATTTTACCAAGGCAAAATCCGCCTATGTATTCAAGACTATTGTAGATCCTTTCCTTGGAAAATATTCTCTGATAAAGGTATGCTCCGGTGTTATCAAGAATGATGATGTTCTTTATAATACCAGTAAAGAAACAGAGGAAAAACTGAATAAACTTTATGTCCTGGAAGGATCAAAACCTATAGAAGTTCCGGAACTCCATGCAGGAGATATCGGCGCTATCGCAAAACTGAATACAGTTGCAACAGGAGATACACTGGCTACAAAGAATACGCCGATCCTCTATGGAAAGACCGAGATCTCCACTCCTTATACATGCAAGAGATACAAGACTGTAAATAAGGGCGACGAGGATAAGGTATCCCAGGCGCTGAACAGGATGATGCAGGAAGATCTGACCTTAAAGGTTGTAAATGATTCCCAGAACCGTCAGACTCTTCTCTACGGAATCGGCGAACAGCACCTGGATATTGTAGTGAGCAAACTGAAAGAGCGTTATAAAGTAGATATTGTTCTTTCTGAACCGAAAGTTCCATTTAAAGAAACCATCCGGAAGAAAGCGGATGTGGAGGCCAAATATAAGAAACAGTCCGGCGGGCACGGCCAGTATGGTCACGTTAAGATGATCTTTGAGCCTTCCGGCGATCTGGAGACACCATACATTTTCGAACAGACGGTTGTAGGAGGCGCAGTTCCAAAGAACTACTTCCCGGCTGTTGAGAAAGGTGTTCAGGAATCTGTAGCCAAAGGTCCTCTGGCTTCCTATCCGGTAGTAGGTGTGAAGGCTACTCTCTATGATGGATCTTACCATCCTGTAGACTCTTCTGAAATGGCTTTTAAGACGGCTGCTATCCAGGCATTCAAGAAAGGTTTTATGGAAGCTTCACCGGTTCTCCTGGAGCCTATCGTTTCTATGAAGGTCAGTGTTCCTGACAAATTTACAGGAGATGTTATGGGAGACCTGAATAAGAGAAGAGGCCGAGTGCTGGGAATGAACCCGGATACAGAGCACAAAGGAAACACAGTCATTGAGGCAGACGTTCCTATGCTTTCTATCTATGGATATTCTACAGATCTTCGTTCTATGACCGGCGGAAGCGGAAACTTCTCCTATGAATTCGCCCGTTATGAGCAGGCACCTTCCGATATCCAGGAAAAAGAAATTGCCGCAAGAGCAAAAGCAGAAGAAGATTAATTGTTAATTCGCTAAATCTCTTTCTTATAAAAAAGAAACTGCCCTGCACAGTTGTCAAGCTGCACAGGGCAGTTTCCCATGGGGTATTAGCGCAGTTGGGAGCGCGCAACATTCGCATTGTTGAGGCCACGGGTTCGAATCCCGTATACTCCATTATCAAAAGGCTGTCGCATTAAAACATATTTCAGGAATATTTATACATTTTATGCGAATTTGTCGAGCCTAGCATTGAGATTATAGGCTCAATGCGGCGCAGACTGAGCAATAAAATGTATAAATATTCTCGATTTTGATTAATGCGGCAGCCTTTTTTAGCCCAATCGGAAATGATTTTATCCATTTTGGAAATAACTTGAACGAAAGTATTGACGAAGGCGGTCAGGAGGCATATTATATGTTTAACGATTAAATAATCGTTTAATAAATGAGATGTTCGGGAAGGAGAATCCTTATGAATAAGAAACAGAAAAAGATGCTGGTCCGTATCCTTGCGGCAGCGGCCCTGCTGATCCTTTTGAATTTCCTGCCGGTAACGGGCTGGCTGAGATTTGTACTTTATCTGATCCCTTATATGATCGTCGGCTATGATATCCTGATCAAAGCAGGCAAAGGGATCAAAAACAGACAGGTGTTTGACGAGTGTTTTCTTATGGCAGTAGCCACCATAGGAGCCATTGCCCTGGCCATTTATGAGAGGAGCGGTGATTATACAGAAGCCATTGCGGTTATGCTCTTTTATCAGGTAGGCGAGTGGTTCCAGAGTTATGCGGTGGGAAAGAGCCGCCGGAATATCAGCGATCTGATGGATATCCGTCCGGATTATGCCAATATAGAGCAGGAGGGTAAGCTGGAAAAGGTAGATCCTGATGAGGTGGAGATCGGCAGTGTGATCATCGTACAGCCGGGAGAAAAGGTTCCTATTGACGGAATTATCCTGGAAGGAAATTCTACTTTAAATACGGCTGCTCTGACGGGAGAAAGTATTCCAAGAGATGCCGGAGCCGGAGATGAGATCATCAGTGGATGTATCAACATGACAGGGGTGTTAAAAATCCGTACCACGAAGGAGTTTGGAGAATCTACTGTATCCAAGATCCTGGACCTGGTGGAAAACGCCAGTTCCAGAAAATCCAGATCAGAAGATTTTATTTCCAAATTCGCAAGGGTATATACCCCGGCGGTATGCTATAGCGCCCTGGCCCTGGCGTTCCTTCCTCCTCTTGTGAGAATGTTTGTTATGGGGCTGGCCCCGGGCTGGGGAACCTGGATCTACAGAGCCCTGACTTTCCTGGTTATCAGCTGTCCATGTGCTCTGGTCATCAGTATTCCTTTAAGCTTCTTTGCAGGGATCGGAGGAGCAAGTAATGCCGGCATTCTGGTAAAAGGCTCCAACTATCTGGAGACGCTTTCCCAGACAAAGATCGTGGTCTTTGATAAGACGGGAACTCTCACCCAGGGTGTTTTTGAGGTGAATGGTATCCATCACAGCCAGATGGAAGATGAAAAACTCATCGAATACGCAGCGTTGGCGGAAAGTGCTTCTTCCCACCCGATCAGTAAAAGTCTTCAGAAGGCTTACGGAAAAGAAATTGACCGGTCCCGGGTAACAGATATTCGGGAAATCAGCGGCAACGGTGTCATCGCCAGGGTAGACGGAATGGAAGTGGCTGCAGGAAATGATAAGCTGATGGATCATTTAGGAATTCCCTATGTGAGCTGTCATTCGGTTGGGACCATTATCCACATGGCTATAAAGGGAAAATACGCAGGGCATATCGTGATTTCCGATATTGTAAAACCCCATTCAAAAGAAGCTGTTAAAGCCCTTAAAAAGGCAGGCATCCGTAAGACTGTCATGCTCACCGGAGACTCCGGAAAAGTGGCAGAGCATGTAGCGGGAGAGCTGGGGCTTGACGAAGTATACAGCCAGCTGCTTCCGGCTGATAAGGTAGAAAAGGTAGAAGAACTTTTAAAAAATAAGAGGGAAAAAGAAAAACTGGCTTTCGTGGGGGATGGCATCAACGACGCACCTGTACTTGGAAGAGCAGATATAGGCATTGCCATGGGCGCCATGGGCTCCGACGCAGCTATTGAGGCGGCAGATGTAGTCCTGATGGACGACGATCCCATGCAGATATCCAAAGCCATTAAAATCTCCAGAAAATGTCTGAGAATTGTTTACCAGAATATTGTGTTTGCCATTGGCATTAAGCTGATCTGCCTGGCTCTTGGAGCTGTAGGTATCGCCAATATGTGGCTGGCGATTTTTGCAGATGTAGGAGTTATGATCCTGGCTGTATTAAACGCTATACGGGCTTTGTTTGTAAAAAATCTATAGAAGACAGCGACAGTGAAATCGGCTGCAGAGAGACCGGAACTTTTGAAAAATTCAAAAATCCGGTCTCTTTTTGGTGTGCCTGGCGGCGCACGTTTCTTAAGGGTGCAAGTCCCAAATCCGCCCGGTAGCGGGAAGGATGTAGCCGAAGGCAAGGGTGTCCATCGTGAGGTGGAATCTGAAGGAAGCCGGATGTGGGGAACTT
>DXIQ01000107.1 GCA_019112785.1 Candidatus Blautia stercorigallinarum | reverse complement strand
AGATAATCAATGACTTTCTCCACCTCTTTTTTGGCCTCTTCCGGGGCAACCCCCAGATTCAGGATGCCGAAGGAGATTTCCTGGTAAACACTGGCAGAGAAAAGCTGGTTATCCGGGTCCTGAAAGACGATACCCACTTTGCTCCTGAGCTCCAGAAGACTTTTTTTGTCATAGGCGTATTTCTTTCCTTTAAAAAACAGATGTCCTTTCTGAGGCTTTAGAATTCCTGTACAGCAGAGGAAAAAAGTGGATTTTCCGCTGCCGTTGGCTCCCATAACGGCTATCTTTTGCCCCTTTTTTATTTCCAGAGACAGTCCATTGAGAGAATGGCTGTTGTCGTCATCATAAGAATAATAAAGGTTCTCGGCTTTTAAGATAATATCTTGATTCATGAGAAAAATCTCCTCCATAAGGCAAAAATGAAAAGTGCAGTATCAAAGACTGCGATAGCGGCAATGATTTTTTTTCTGGGAGGCTGATTCTCTGACAGCACCTGAATTCTGCCATCGTAACACCGGGCTTCCATAGCGTCATAAAGTTTATTGGAGCGGGAGATAGCCCGCATCATAAGTACAGAGCCCAGCAGCCCAAAAGACTTTAAAGAAGTCCTGTAATCTTTATTTCCAAGACGGCAGTTCTGGGATGTGGTAATAGCAGAAGCTGTGTTCAGGAGAATAAAAATAAAACGATAGATCAGCAGCATCAGCTCAATAAGAAGACCAGGGCAGTGGAGTTTTCCCAGTACTTCCAGGATATCCGGCATAGGTGTGGTAAAGGATAGAAAATACAAGCAGGATACGGCTCCCAAGGCCGTCAGGATCAACTGTACTGCGTAGAAAAAAGAATCGGTACTTGCCGTCACATACCAACTGCCGATTGAAATCGCAAAAAGGTCCAAAGGGGCTTTTCTAATGTTAAACATAATTGCTATTGTGCTCAGGAATAAAAAAGCCAGTGGTACAGTGAGAAAACCCAGATAACGGGAAACAGGGACTCCGCCTTTCCATACGGCAAGAATCCCTGTCACAGCTAAAACAATACATGCCACTGCAATGGAACGACTCATTACACAAATGCAAAGTGTAATCACTGCAAAGGCAAATTTTTCACCGGCATTTTCATAGCGAAGCTTTGAATTATAACAGAGCTTGTCTATGGTAATCACGGGAAACTCCTTCCTTTATTGTTCTTCATGTTTCATCCATTTTCTTCGTTCCACGAACCTGCCCATGATAAAGGCAATGATTCCCACGCCGATACCGGTCTGGATACAAAAGAAAAGGCTTTCAACCTCCCCTGGCAGTTCTCCGCCAATGAGCCTTTCCAGAATAGGAGTGGCCCAGGGCTCATAGGAAGAATCCACCTCTTCTACTACCTGGCTGCCTGCATCATCGGAGCCTCCGAATTCAGCATCTTTTAAAGCGAAGAGAGGAACCAGAGCGATTAAAAAAATTAAGAGGATTCCCAGAAACACTTTCTTTTTCATGGCTTATTTTCCCTCCTTTATAAATCCGATAGTACGAAGCTCTGGCTTTGCATAGGTTTCCAGTCCCATGACGATGAGGACTGTGATGATTCCTTCAATGATGGCCAGAGGCACCTGGGTAGGAGCAAAAACCACAAGAAATTTCACCAAAGCGCCGCCTATGCTAGTATCTGCATGGTGAGCAAGAGCCATCTGCAAAGCGGTGATGCAGTATGTGAATAAGTCGCCTAAAGCGGCGGCCAGAAAAACACTGGCCCGCTTGTTCATCCCACTTTTGTTACAAAGTTTATATATCCCATAGGAAAGGAAAGGTCCTGCTATGGCCATGGAAAAGGTATTGGCCCCAATAGTGGTAAGGCCGCCGTGAGCCAGCAGAATGGCCTGGAACAAAAGAACGATCAGTCCCAGCACAGAAACAGCAGAGGGACCGAACAAAATGGCACCCAGTCCAGTTCCTGTCATATGAGAACAGCTTCCTGTTACGGAAGGGATCTTCAGTGATGAGATCACAAAGATAAAGGCGCCGGACATGGCCAGCAGTGTGATCAGATTTCGGTGGTCATTTAAAGTTTTCTTTATGGACATGAAACCTGCGATCAAAAATGGCAGGCACAGAACACCCCAGGCAATGCAAAAACCTCCGGGCAGATATCCCTCCATAATGTGCATAGCGCTGACATTGGGGACAATACCGAAAGTAAGGGCAAAAGCTCCTGCCAGAGCCAGAATACGTTTTTCCTGTTTACTCATTTTCTTCTCCTTTCTGATAGTAAAATGTGATTTTTCCGCTGTAGTATAATTTTTGCGGAACCTTTTTATTGGGAACAAAGCTCCCTGTACAATAAAAAAACCTGAGGGATGATTCCCACAGGCTACCAGAAGAACAAGAGGTATAGCAAATAGAATTGAACTGCTATGAGCCAACCTGTTCTTACACGAGGCCATCGTTCGTAACCTGTGTAAATTTCGTGCACAAGGCAGGTCTTCTGACTTAGGCATCCTCACCGTATTTCAGCCTTCCCAGGTAATTCCCAGTGACGCAGGTCTTACAAAAACCTTACAAGAAATACGGCTCCTCCTTTACAGCGGCGTGACCGTGTGAGCTTTTCACTCAGCTTTCCTATTCTCCCGCAGAGACTGCAGGCACCTTTGTGCATTCAATTCTGGATTTATTGTAGCATATCCCGGAATTTTGTCAATAGGAATCAATGATTGCACCTTGGGAAATTCTATGCTAAGATGAGAAAAGATTGAGTGGAGAAAGTCCATTCATATTCAGAAGAGAAAGAGAATAGGGGAGAGCAAACAACATGAGTATTTCCATGATCGGAATCGACTACAAAAAAGCATCGGTAGATGTCCGTGCCCAGTTTTCATTTACAAAGAAGAATGCAGCTGCAGCCCTGGAAAATCTGAAAAAGGAACCGGGAATCCTGGGCTGTATTATTCTGTCTACCTGTAACCGTATGGAGATCTGGGCCAGTACAGGGGAGGACTGGAAGGGTTCTCTCTATGAATTTTTATGCAGAGAGAAGGAGAAAGATCCCCGGGAATTTGAAAAATATTTTGTGAAAAGGGAAGAAGAGGAGGCTGTGGAACATTTATTTTATCTCACCAGCGGCCTGAAATCCCAGATCCTTGCGGAGGACCAGATCATTACCCAGGTAAAGGACGCCCTGGCCCTTTCCAGAGAGGCTTACTGTACGGACAACGTACTGGAAGTGCTGTTCCGCATGGCTGTCACCGCAGCAAAAAAAGTAAAGACCCAGGTAAGCTTTTCCAGAGCCAACAGTTCTGTGATCCACCAGGCCATAGAACGGCTGGAAGATCAGGGATTTTCTCTTCAGGGAAAAACCTGTATGGTCATCGGGAACGGAGAAATGGGAAAGGTTACGGCTCTGGCCCTGAAAGAGGCAGGAGCAGATGTAACGGTTACTGTGCGTCAGTACAGAAGCGGGATCGTTACCATACCTCAGGGCTGCGACAGGATCAATTATGGAGAGAGACTGGAGTTTTTGCCAAAGTGCGATCTGGTGGTCAGCGCCACGGCAAGTCCCAATTATACGCTGACTATGGAGCAGATCGAAAATGCCAAGATCCCCGGCCATGTGGTCCTGATCGACCTGGCAGTGCCCAGGGACATTGAGCCCTCTGCAGGAACTTTAAATAACGTTACTTTATACGACATCGACAGCTTTAAGATTGACGCTGTATCCCCGAAACTTCAGGCAAGTCTTGATCAGGCAGGAGAAATCCTGCGGGAACAGCAGGAGGAGTTTTATAACTGGTATAACGGCAGAGACCTGATCCCCAGGATCCAGGAGATCAAGGCGGACGCTGTAGAGGACCTGAACCTGCGGATCATGAAGATCCTGCGGAAAACCCCTATGGAAGACAGTGACCGGGAGAATCTGTTAAAGGCTATTGATACAGCCGCGGGAAAAGTAGTCAATAAAATGATGTTCGGTCTGAAGGACTTTATGAAAGAAGAAGAATTTATCAACTGCGTGGAAGGGCTGGAAAAACTTTATGAAGAGTAAAGAGAAGAAAATGTTTCCCCTTTTTGTAGATCTGACAGAAAAGAAGATCCTGGTGGTGGGCGCCGGAAAGATCGCTTCCAGAAGAGTGAAGACCCTTCTTCCCTTTGCGGGAGAGATAACAGTGGAGGCTCCCGAAGCCGCAGAAGAGCTCCTGGATCTGGCGGAGAAAGGAGAGATCCTTTACCGGAAGAAAGCCTATGCCAGGGAGGATCTTTATGACGCGGATATGGTCATTGCCGCAACAGACAGCCGGGAGGTAAACGAAGATATCTACAGTGCCTGTAAATGTCTGGGCATCCAGGTAAATGTAGCCAGTGATCAGAATAAATGTGATTTCCATTTTCCCGGGATCCTGGAATATGATGGAGTGGTCATGGGATTTAACGGAAGCGGCAGAGACCACAGAAAAGTACGGCAGGTCCGGGAAAAGGTCCAGGAAGCCCTGCTGGGAGATAATGGGGAGGTATAAGATGAGAAAAGTTGTGATCGGCAGCCGTGAAAGCCGACTGGCAGTGATCCAGAGTGAGATCGTAAAAAAACATATAGAAGAACAGAATCCGGATATCCAGGTGGAGATCCTTACTATGAAAACCACGGGAGATATTATCCTGGACAGAACTTTGGATAAAGTGGGAGGAAAAGGTCTTTTCGTAAAAGAGCTGGATAAGGCTCTGCTGGATAAGCGAAGCGATATTTCCGTACACAGTCTGAAGGATATGCCTATGGAAGTGCCGGCCAAACTCCCTCTGGCAGCTTACTCCAGAAGAGAAGATCCCAGAGATGCGCTGGTACTTCCCAAAGGCCGGGAAACTATGGATAAAACAAAGCCTATCGGCTGTTCCAGTCTCCGAAGAATCCTTCAGTTAAAGGAGATCTTTCCGGATATGGAATTTAAAAGCGTCCGGGGAAATGTGCTGACCAGGCTGAAAAAGCTGGATGAGGGCGAGTACGGCGCCCTGGTCCTGGCGGCGGCAGGTCTTAAGAGACTGGGACTGGAGGATCGGATCAGCCGTTATTTTACTGTTTCGGAGATCATCCCGGCAGCCGGCCAGGGGATCCTGGCAGTCCAGGGAAGAGCCGGTGAGGATTTTTCTTATCTGGCCGGTTTTCAGGATCCGGAAGCTGCCTGGGCAGCCACAGCAGAGAGGGCCTTTGTCCGGTATCTGGATGGAGGCTGTTCTTCACCGGTAGCCGCTCACGGACAGGTACAGGGAGACGAACTGTATCTCCTGGGCTTATACTATGATGAAGAGACAGGAAAATACAAAAGAGGCAGTAAAAAGGGCAGTGTTTCTATGGCGGAAGAGCTGGGGATCTCCCTGGCCCGGGAACTGCGGGAAGCCTGCCAGAAAGAAAATCAGCAGTAAAGGAGCAGATAGATATGAGTAAAGGCAAGGTCTGGCTGGTAGGAGCCGGCCCGGGGGATCCGGGACTTTTTACAGTAAAAGGAAAGGAAATCCTGAGCAGCGCAGAAGTTGTGGTCTATGACAGCCTGGTGGGCCAGGGAGTACTGTCCCAGATCCCAAAAGAAGCAAAGGCTATTAACGTGGGAAAACGGGCTTCCCATCATACAATGCCCCAGGAAAAGATCAATCAGGTCCTGGTGGAGGAAGCTAAGAAAGGCTATCGGGTAGTCCGCCTGAAGGGAGGAGATCCGTTTCTTTTCGGAAGAGGCGGCGAGGAACTGGAGCTTTTGACAAAAGAAGGTATCCCCTATGAGGTAGTGCCGGGAGTGACTTCTCCTATCGCAGTGCCTGCCTATAACGGGATCCCGGTGACCCATCGGGACTATACCTCTTCCCTGCATATCATCACCGGTCATAAACGGCAGGGAGAGGCTTATGATATTGATTTTAAAGCCCTGGTAGATACCAAGGGAACGCTGGTATTCCTTATGGGTGTCACGGCCCTTCCGGATATCTGTGCGTCCCTTCTGGCGGCGGGAATGGATCCGAATATGCCTGCCGCGGTGCTCCAGCAGGGAACCACCGCAGGACAAAAAAGGATCGTTTCCACAGTAGAAAAGCTTCCTGAGGAAGTAAAACGTCAGGGAGTGGAAACTCCGGCTATTATTGTTGTAGGCCGGGTATGCGCTCTGGCTGATGAGTTTGCCTGGTATGAAAAGCTTCCTCTGGCAGGCCGTAAGATCCTGGTGACCAGGCCAAAAGATCTGGTTTCCACAATGTCCGCAAAACTGAGAACCCTGGGAGCAGAAGTCCTGGAACTGCCGGCTATACGGACGGAACCCCTAGAAGATCAGACGGATCTGTATCAGGCTTTTAAAGAACTGGATACTTATGACTGGGCTGCATTTACCAGCCCTACAGGAGTTAAAGTCTTTTTCGATGAGATGATGAAGACCGGAACTGATATCCGGAAGCTGGCCGGACTTAAGATCGCAGCTATCGGGAAAGGAACCCAGAAAGCGCTGAAAGAAAGAGGATTGATCCCGGATCTGGTGCCGGAGGTCTATGACGGGGCGTCCTTGGGCAAAGCCCTGAGAGAAGCCTGTGAGGGCGGAGAGCGGATCCTGATCCCCCGGGCGAAGATAGGAAATCACCAGATCCTGGAGGAACTGGAAAAGAAACCGGATCTTCGGATCTCTGATATTGCCACTTATGATACTCTTTATGAAAATCAGGGGATCATTGATGAGAAAAAAGAATTTGAACAGGGAAAGATCCACTGCGCGGTATTTACCAGCGCTTCTACGGTAAAAGGCTTTGTAAAAGCCTGCCCGGATCTGGACTATACCAAGGTGACTGCCGCCTGTATCGGAAAACAGACGAAAGCCGCGGCTGACGCCTGGGGAATGAAGACCTATATGGCCGAAAAGGCTACTATAGACAGTGTACTGGAACTGGTACAGAAAATACTTTGATACCAGCAGGGTTTTGGAACCCGCTGGAACATAAATAAGCAATTATGTATGAACCCTTCAGGGGAAAGAAAAGGAGTGTTGACAAAATGGATATGACCATCAGACCCAGAAGACTTAGAGGAGGAGAGACCATCCGGAAAATGGTAAGAGAGACCAGAATGGACAAAAGTTCTCTTATCTATCCCCTTTTTGTAATGGAAGGAGAAAATCTGAAAGAAGAAATCCCTACTATGCCGGGACAGTTCCGCTACAGTCTGGACCGTATGCCGGAAAAACTGGAAGAGTTAAAAAAGGCCGGAGTAGACAAGGTGATGTTCTTCGGTATCCCGGATCATAAGGATGAAGTAGGAAGCCAGGCGTATGCAGAGGATGGGATCGTTCAGAAAGCCCTCAGAAAGGCGAGAGAAGAATTTAATGAGGAGCTTTATCTGATCACCGATGTGTGTATGTGTGAATATACTTCCCATGGACACTGCGGGATCCTCCGGGGTCATGATGTGGATAATGATAAAACGCTGGATTATCTGGCAAAGACGGCTCTGTCCCATGTGGAGGCAGGAGCAGATATGGTAGCTCCTTCCGATATGATGGACGGCAGGGTACGGGCTATCCGGACTATCCTGGACGAGAACGGCCACAGGGATATCCCTATCATGTCCTATGCAGTAAAATATGCATCTGCTTTTTACGGTCCTTTCCGTGACGCCGCAGGTTCTGCGCCGGCATTCGGCGATAGAAAAAGCTATCAGATGGACTTCCATAACCGGAGAGAGGCTATAAAAGAAGCTCTTCTGGATGTGGAAGAAGGGGCGGACATCATTATGGTGAAGCCTGCTATGAGTTATCTGGATATTATCCGGGAGGTCAAGGATCAGATCCATCTTCCGGTAGCCTCTTATTCTGTCAGCGGAGAGTATGCCATGGTAAAAGCCGGAGCGAAGCTGGGATACATAGAGGAAGACCGGATCATCTGTGAGATGGCGGTCAGCGCCTTCCGTGCGGGAACAGATATTTATCTCACCTATTTTGCAGAAGAAATCGCCAGATTCATGGACGAAGGGAGGATCGGATAATGACAAGATCAGAAGAGTTATTTCAGAGAGCAGTAAAAAGGATACCGGGAGGAGTAAACAGCCCGGTCAGAGCGTTCGGTTCTGTAGATGAGGCCCCCAGATTTATCCAGGGGGCAGTTGGAAGCAAGATCTTTGATGTAGACGGAAACACCTATACAGATTATATCGGTTCCTGGGGACCGATGATCCTGGGACACAATGATGAGCGGGTAAAAGAAGCGGTGATCCGTGCCAGCGAGAATGGTTTGAGCTTTGGCTGCGCCACTGAGCGGGAAGTGGAGATGGCGGAATTTATCTGCGAGAGGATCCCTCATGTGGAAATGATCCGTATGGTCAATTCCGGAACAGAAGCAGTTATGAGCGCTATCCGCACAGCCAGAGGATTTACGGGAAAGAATAAGATCATTAAATTTGCCGGCTGCTATCACGGCCATACAGACGCTATGCTGGTAAGCGCAGGAAGCGGCGTTATGACCAGCGGCGTACCGGACAGCGCCGGAGTGCCAAAGGGCTGTACCCAGGACACTATGATCGCCGTTTACAACGATCTGTCCAGTGTGGAAAAACTTATGGAGGAAAGCCAGGATCAGGTAGCGGCAGTGATCGTAGAGCCGGTGGCTGCCAACATGGGCGTAGTTCCTCCAAAGGACGGTTTTCTTCAGGGACTGAGGGATTTGTGCGATAAACACAAAGCTCTGCTGATCTTTGACGAGGTTATTACCGGTTTTCGTTTAAAATTTGGAGGAGCCGCAGAATATTTTGGAGTCACTCCCGATATGGTCACCTACGGAAAAATCATCGGCGCAGGCATGCCGGTAGGTGCTTACGGGGGAAGAAAAGAGATCATGGAAATGGTAGCCCCCAGCGGACCTGTTTATCAGGCGGGAACTTTAAGCGGCAATCCTATTGCCATGGCGGCAGGTCTGACCCAGCTTAAGATCCTCTGGGAAGATCAGGATATCTATAAACGTCTTTTCCAGAAAGGGGAGATGCTCTTTGAAGGGATCCGGAAGATCTTTACAGAGAAAGGGATCGGATATCAGGTAAACTCCGTATCTTCCCTTGGAAGCATTTTCTTTACAGAAACGCCTGTCACAGATTATCAGTCAGCAAAAACATCGGATACAAAGGCTTTCTCAAAATACTTTGAGTATATGCTGGAGCATGGGGTCCATCTGGCGCCTTCTCAGTTTGAAGCCATCTTCCTTTCTGACGCTCACACAGAGGAAGATATCCGTCAGTTCCTGGAACTGATCGATCAGTATTTTTAGGTGAACTATGTATAACGATACGGTGATCGGACTTGGAGTGATCCTTCTTTTTCTGGCAGGAGCCGGTCTTTTGAATTTCTATGAAAAAAGAAAAGGCCGGAGACTTTTTCTGGAAAAAATGATGGCTTCCTGGGGAAAGATCCCCCAGCGGGAATACAGCTATGAAGAGCTGGATCATATTTCCCAGTTTTTCCGGCAGAGAGAAAAAGAAGGATTTTATATTGATGACATTACCTGGAATGATCTGGATATGGACCGGATCTATGCCCTGATCAATCAGAGCGTTTCTCCGGTTGGGGACGAATGCCTCTATGACCTTCTGAGAAAACCGGTCTTCAGGGAAGAAGAGCTGAAAGAAAGAGAGAGACTTCTGGAGTTTTTCAAAATCCGGGAAAAAGAAAGACACCGGATACAGGCTCTTCTTGCCGGGATCCGGAAACCGGGAAACGTCAGTGTTTTTGAAGCCGTGAATATCACAAAAGAAGTAGAGATCCAGGGAAGAGGTTTTCAGATCACCATGTGCTTAGCCTTCTTCCTGTCTCTCTTGTTTTTTATGCTCATGCCTTCTCCGGGGATATTCTGTTTCCTGGGGATCTGTATCCTGAATATCATCACATACTTTATGAGAAAGCAGGATATCGATCTTTATCTCAACAGTTTCCGCTGTGTGATCCAGCTTCTGGAGGCCCAGAAAGGACTGGAAAAACTAAAGATCCCGGAACTGGAGCATTACAGGGAAGAGAGCCGGAAATACCGGGAATGCCTGAGAACCTTTCAGAAAGGCTCTTTCCTGGTCCTGGACCAGAGCAGTACAGGGGGAGGACTGGAAGGGCTGGTCATGGATTATATCCGTATGCTGACCCATATCGATCTGATCAAGTTTTCTGCTATGATGAAGGCTATGCAAAAGTATCAGAAAGAGATCCAGGGACTGATGAAGATCTTCGGATATCTGGATTCCATGATCTCGATCGCTTCTTTCAGAGAAAGCCTGCCTTATTACAGCCTGCCTGAACTCAAGGAGGAGAAGAGCGCGTATCTGAAAGTGGAGAATCTGTATCATCCGCTCCTTTCTCATCCTGTGGCCAATAGCATAGAGGCACAGAAAGGGATCCTGGTAACCGGTTCCAACGCTTCAGGAAAGTCCACTTTTTTAAAGAATATTGCTGTGAACACCATCCTGTCCCAGACAATCTATACAGCTACGGCTACTGCCTGTCAGGCTCCTTATTTTAAGGTGATGACATCTATGGCTCTCAGGGATGATCTGGAAAGCGGCGAGAGCTATTTTATTGTAGAAATACGTTCTTTAAAGAGGATTCTGGACGAGGCGGAAAAAGAAGGCTGCCTTCTGTGCATCATAGACGAAGTCCTGAGGGGAACCAATACCATTGAGCGGATCGGAGCTTCCTCCCAGATACTGGCAGATCTGAGAAGAGATCAGGTGCTGCCTTTCGCGGCCACCCATGATATCGAGCTGTCTTATATTCTGGAAGACCTGTATGAGAATTATCATTTCGAGGAAGAGGTAAAGGAACACGAAGTGGTCTTTAATTATCTGCTGAAAAAGGGAAGAGTGACTACCAGAAATGCTATCCGTCTTCTGGAAATGACGGGATATAAAGAAAGTATCGTAGAAGGGGCAAAAAGATCGGTAGAAGCTTTTGAAAAGACAGGAATCTGGGAAAAACCCCAGAAGGCCTGAAAAATATTGTAAATAAAAAAGAGAAAAAGCAGGAATACACCAAAAACCGTCAGACTGTTTTCCTTGACGGAAAAATCGTATGCTGTATAATAGAAGATGTCAGAAGACAAAGTTGTCTTATCTTTTTACTTTTTGTTTTATTTCTTCAATCAGCGGTTCTGCTGGAAACTCAAAGACATATGGATCAAACGCTGTGAGAAAACAGAAGATGGGAGTGATAAAAGAGAAATATACCCGTTCTAAATCTGCGCAGGCAGACACATCTTGTTTATCGCAGCGGTGCATAAACGTCTAACTTCGCTACCATGGAAAGCGCAGTCTTTGAGTTTGCCATTGGGTTGGGAGCTGTCGCATTCGCGACAGCTCCTTTTGTGCGATTTTTTTAGCAGAATCCGTTTCCGCCGCATCCGCACAGAAGCAGTAAGATCAGGATCAGGCAGCTGCAGTCACCGCAGCCGTCATTTCCGCCAAAAGTACTGCCGTTTCCGCAGCAGCACATTAAAAGCAGGATCCAGATAATGCAGCTGCATCCGCCGCCGAATAAACCGCGGCCCATGCCTCCTCCGCAGTTATCGTCACAACCGCAACCACAATTTGTAGCAGCTAAGTCACTCATGAATCGTTCCTCCAAAAAATCTTGATTACACTTACATACTATGCGGCAGGAGGAAAAGGGTGCAACAAGATCAGGGAGAAGAAAGGGAGGAAAATATCTGATACACATCCAGAGTGCCATATCCCCATTCCCGGTTGGGATACAGATGGTCGCTTCTTCTCCCGGCACCCCGGATAAAAAGAGTTTTCAGTTCCGCGTTATTGAAGATCCTGGAAGGGGTCCGGTTCATTCCCCATTCCAGGATCAGGGCACCTGCGCCTGCTGTGATGGCTGCCGCCGCAGAGGTACCGGTAATGGCAGTATAGCGGTTTCTGGGCGCAGGAGCAGAAACATTAACGCCCGGTGCCGCGATATCCGGCTTGATCTGTCCGGTCCTGGTGTATCCCCGGCTGGAATTCAGATAGAGGCTGTTATTATAGGCGTTATAAGCTCCGGTGGTGATCACAGAAGCAGAGTTGCCGGGAGAGGTGATGGTCGTGTCCGGATTAGGCGCCAGAAAAGTAACGTCAGGATCAGAAAAACCTGTGACCGGCAGCCAGATATGATAACTGCCGCTGTTATAATCTCCGGTATATACCCGTATTTTCCAGGATCCGGGGGTAGGATCCGTAAACCGCATAAAGATCAGCTGGCTTCCGGAAACTGTCTGGATGATCTCAGAGCTGACAAAAATCCTGGTATTTTCCAGGATGAAGGAGATATTTTCACTGTAACTCAGCCGGGGAGGGATCTTCTGGACCACTTCCCCCAGAGGGGACTCAAAGCCTACGGCATAGACTTCCGGAGGCTGTCCCCACAGTTCGGCACAGAATCCCCGGGTGCCTTCTTTTACCAGGATCTCCACAGCATTGTATTGGGCGGAATTTAAAGCAGTGCCATAGTAATGATGTGCCCTGCCTGCTTCGTTTCCGGCAGCGCTTACGCCGATAAAGCCGCGAAACTGGTCTGTTATAGACAACATGGAATCCAGAGGAGAATCCCCGGAATGATCTCCCTGGCTGGTGCCCAGTCCCAGGCAGATCACCAGAGGTCTTACCAGTTCCTCTGAGAGACGGAGGAGATAGCGGATTCCCGCCATAATATCTGTCATCTGGTAGGCTGGGGCATCCCCGGTAACGTAAAAAAGAGTCTTAAGGTACTCCTTGGCCGGCTTTAGTTTGACCATTGCGATCATAGCCTGGGGAGCGGCTCCCTTAAAATCTTTTTCCGGAAGAGAGGTTCCCGCAGCGATCCCGGCCAGAGCCGTGCCATGGCCGATCTCATCACGGCTGGGGATCAGGGAAAAAGGATCCTCCTGTTCCAGTGCCTGATCGATCTCTTCCTGTGTATAGGCGCTGCCGTATTCCAGATCATAGGGCGGGGTTCCGGTCTGAACGGTCTGATCCCAGAGCCCGCAGATCCGGCTGCTCCCATCGCTTCTTCGAAAGGCAGGATGTGTGTAATCGATCCCTGTATCAATAAAGCCCAGGATGATATTCTGTCCTGTAAGCCCCAGCACCGGCTGTTCCTGGACCTGGGTGATCCCTGACGCGTCCAGATTGACTGTATCCAGGAGGGTGTACAGCTTGGGGATGGTGGTGTAAAAGAAGCCTTCTTCAAAATAGGCGGCATAGGACTGAGGGGAAAGAGGATAGTGGATCATCCCATAGTAATCGTTAAAGACCTGGGCGCCCTGATCCCTGTATTGATTAAGAAAGCAGGGAAAGTAGGGAACGATAATATCCGCGTAGTCTTCAGAAAGAATCATTTCTCGTATAGACGGCATAAAAACTCCCATAGTATCGGATTTTTATTCTATTCAGTCTATGAGTCCATGAAAGAAATCTTGACTGGAACCAGAAGGATTTCAGGGGAATATCATATAAAAAAAGCAAGGCGCATCTGGGAAAAGTCATGAAAGAATTAAGCGGAAAAGGGATCGGGGTGGCTGTTCTGGATACAGGTGCCTTTCCTCATATGGATTTTGAAAACCGGATATGGGCCTTCCGGGATTATATACATGGGAGAGAACAGGCCTATGATGACAATGGACACGGTACCCATGTACTGGGGATACTGGGAGGAAATGGGGCCGCCTCCGGAGGAAAATACCGGGGAACGGCTTTTGGCTGCGGACTGATCCCCATTAAAGTCCTGGATGAAAGGGGAAACGGAAATAAAGACAAGGTGATCCAGGCACTGAAATGGATCGAGGAAAATATGGAACAGTATCATATCCGTGTGATAAATATTTCTGTAGGAACTACACAGCGGGAAGGGCATGAAGATCTGATAGAAGCGGTGGAAGAAGCCTGGGATAAAGGATTGGTGGTGGTGGCGGCGGCTGGAAATATGGGACCGGGAAAAGGCAGTATCACCGCTCCGGGAAGCAGTCGGAAGATCATTACTGTAGGATCTTCCGATATGCTGGTGCGAAACCAGGGGATATCCGGCAGAGGCCCCACCATAAACTGTATCAGCAAACCGGATATTGTGGCGCCGGGAAACGAGATCATTTCCTGTTCCAATAAAATGAACGCATACCCTTATACCAGAAAAAGCGGCACTTCTATGTCCACCCCTCTGGTTTCCGGCGGGATCGCGCTCCTTCTTGAGAAAAATCCTCAGCTTACGAATCTGGAGATCAAGAAACGGCTGAGAGCTACGGCAAAGGATCTGGGCTATCCTCACAATCTTCAGGGATGGGGGCTTTTTCAGCTTCAGAGATTCCTGAATGATCCCGGGATTTAATATAACTGCCGGTTATGGGTGTTATCAAAAATAAAAAAGCATATTGACAGGTTTTGTATCATTGTATACAATGATACAAACAGTTCTATAAAGTAGAGTATGAAACCATGATTTTTACAGACAATGAGGAGTGAGAGAAATGATAGACAGAGCTGTGCGTATGAATTATCATACGAACCTGTTAGAACTGGAGGAGCATATGTATCCTCTGGTAGATGTGGAAAAGCCTAATGTATTCCGAAACCTGTTCCCCTATACAGAGGTGCCGAAGATCGCTTTTAACGACAGGATCGTCCCCCACCATATGCCGGACGATATCTGGATCACAGATACAACTTTCCGTGACGGACAGCAGTCCAGAGCACCCTACAGTACCGAACAGATCGTAAGGATCTATGAATATCTCCACCGTCTGGGAGGACCTAACGGAAAGATCCGTCAGAGTGAATTTTTCCTCTACAGCAAGAAAGACCGGGACGCTGTATATAAGTGTCTGGAAAAAGGATATAAATTTCCTGAGGTGACCAGCTGGATCCGGGCCAGCAAAAAAGATTTTGAGCTGGTAAAGGATATCGGCCTGAAAGAGACCGGGATCCTGGTAAGCTGTTCCGATTATCATATCTTTTATAAAATGAAAATGACCCGCCGGGAGGCTATGGAACATTATCTTGGAGTGATCCGTGACTGTCTGGAGATCGGTGTCAGCCCAAGATGCCACCTGGAAGATATTACCAGAGCAGATATTTACGGTTATGTGATCCCCTTCTGCCTGGAACTGACAAAACTTATGGAGGAATATTCCATTCCCATTAAGGTCCGCTGCTGTGACACTATGGGTTATGGAGTGAACTATCCGGGCGCGGTGATCCCCAGGTCTATTCCGGGAATCATCTATGGTATCATGACCCATGCGGGAATCCCTTCTGAACTGATCGAGTTCCACGGACATAATGATTTTTACAAGGCGGTGAGCAATTCCACCACAGCCTGGCTTTACGGCGCCAGCGGCGTAAACTGTTCTCTGTTTGGTATTGGAGAGAGGACCGGGAATACACCTCTTGAAGCCATGGTATTTGAATATGCCCAGTTAAAAGGAACTCTGGACGGCATGGATACCAGAGTGATCACAGAACTGGCAGAATACTATGAAAAAGAGATCGGTTATAAGATCCCGCCTCAGACGCCTTTTGTAGGAAAAGCCTTTAATGTGACAAGAGCAGGAATTCATGCAGATGGACTGTTGAAAAATGAGGAGATTTATAATATATTTGATACAGAAAAATTCCTGAACCGTCCGCCTCAGGTAGCTGTGTCCAATACTTCCGGTCTGGCAGGTATTGCTCATTGGATCAACAACCATTTCCGGCTTACCGGGGACAGACAGATCGATAAAAACAGCGAGCTGGTAGTCATGGTCAAAGCATGGGTGGACAAGCAGTATGAAGATGGCCGGGTAACCGTGCTCACCGATGAGGAACTTTTGGGTGTTATTGATGAATGCTGCGGCCGTTTGGGAGTAAAACTGGAATAAGGACGGCGAAAAAAATGGCAGGAGAGTCATTGAGAGAAAAAGTCTTTCAGAAGATCCGGGAGGATATCCTGAAAGGAAGATATAAAAAAGGCGATGAGCTGGTGGAGTGTACCATCGGAAAAGAACTGGGAGTCAGCAGGACTCCGGTAAGAGAGGCTGTCCGGCAGCTGGCTCTGGAGGGCCTGGTCCAGGTCATTCCCAATAAGGGAGCCTTTGTCACCGGCATTTCCGTAAGAGATGTGATGGATATGTACCAGATCAGAGCCCGGCTGGAAGGCCTGTGCGCTTCCATGGCTGCGGAACATGTTACCAAAGAACAGCTGGAAGGAATGGAAGAGGCCATTGTCCTTTCTGATTACCATGCGGGAAAAGGAAATTATGATCAGGTCTGCCAGCAGGACAGCAGATTCCATAAGCTTCTGTACGAGGCTTCCGGCAGCCGGATCCTTGTCCATACCCTGGGAGATTTTCATCAGTATCTCCAGAGAGTCCGTATGGCGTCAGTGCAGTACAGAATGAGGGTACGGCCCTCTAACAGCGAGCACAGAAAAATCCTGGAAGCAATCCGTCAGGGAGACTGCCAGGGGGCAGAGAAAGCAGCCTATGGCCATATTGCCAATACTATTGAAAACCTGAAGAACTTTGATCTGGAAAAAGTCCTTCGGGAAGAAATGAAATAAAGAAATGTGAGAAAGGAGATTCCATTTATGGAAAAAATTAAAATGACCACTCCCCTTGTGGAGATGGACGGAGATGAAATGACCAGAATCCTCTGGAAAATGATCAAGGATGAACTGATCCTTCCTTTTGTGGATCTGAAGACCGAATACTATGATCTGGGTCTGGAACACAGAAATGAGACTGATGACCAGGTAACCATAGATGCGGCCAATGCCACAAAGAAATATAAAGTAGCGGTAAAATGCGCTACGATTACCCCTAATGCGGCGCGTATGGACGAGTATCACTTAAAAGAAATGTACAAGAGCCCTAACGGAACCATCCGTTCTATGCTGGACGGTACCGTGTTCCGTGCGCCTATTGTGGTCAAAGGCATCGAACCTTGTGTGAAAAACTGGAAGAAACCCATCACTCTGGCAAGACATGCGTATGGTGATGTATACAAAAATACAGAGATGATCATTCCGGGACCGGGAAAAGTAGAACTGGTCTACACTGCCAAGGACGGAACAGAAACCAGAGAGCTGGTACATGAATTCCAGGGACCGGGAGTGGCTCAGGGTATGCATAACCTGAATTCTTCCATTGAAAGCTTTGCCAGAAGCTGTTTCTCTTACGCTCTGGATACAAAACAGGATCTGTGGTTTGCCACCAAGGATACTATCTCCAAAAAGTATGACCACACCTTTAAAGATATTTTCCAGGAAATTTATGACAAAGAGTACAAAGAAAAATTTGAGACCGCAGGGATCACATATTTCTATACTCTGATCGACGATGCCGTAGCCAGAGTCATGAAAGCAGAGGGCGGATTTATCTGGGCCTGCAAGAATTATGACGGCGACGTAATGAGCGATATGGTATCCTCTGCCTTTGGTTCTCTTGCCATGATGACTTCTGTACTGGTATCTCCTCACGGATACTTTGAATATGAAGCGGCTCACGGAACGGTACAGCGCCATTATTACAAACATCTGAAAGGTGAAGAGACTTCCACAAATTCTGTAGCCACTATTTTTGCATGGACAGGCGCTCTGAGAAAGAGAGGGGAGCTGGATGGAAATCAGGCTCTCTGCGAATTTGCCGACAAGCTGGAGAAAGCAACCGTAGATGTGATCGAAAGCGGAAGGATGACCAAGGACCTGGCTCTTATCACCAGTCTGGAGAACCCTGTGGTATTAAACAGCCAGGAGTTTATCCAGGAGATCCGCAAAGAACTGGAAAAATAAGATCTGAGAAAAGCTCCGGCTTTCTCTGTAAAAGAAAATGGGAGGAACCTGCCTATTCGGCAAGTTCCTCCCATTTTTCATAAAGTTCTTCCAGTTTCTCGGCGATTTCTGCTTTTTCTGCGGAAAGAGGGATACACTTGGAGGGATCTGTGGCAATCTCCGGTTTTGCCAGTTCCTCGTCAATCTCTTTGTCCCGGCTTTCCAGATCTTCAATGGCTTTTTCTGTTTTCTTCAGATCATTTTCCCGTTTCCGGATCCGGGCCTGTTCCTCCTTTTTCTGCTGCCAGTCCTGTTTGGTGGAAGATACTTTTTCTAAAGGTTTTTCTTCCTGGATCCCGGGGGCGTAGACGGAAGTAAGTTCTTCTTTTTTCTCCAGATAGTAATCATAATTTCCGATATAGTTTACCAGTCTGTGATTGGTCAGTTCCAGGATCCTGGTGGCTGTCCGGTTAATAAAATAACGGTCATGGGACACATAAAGGACTGTTCCCTCATAATTGTTCAGAGCGTCTTCCAGGATCTCTTTGGAGATGATATCCAGGTGGTTGGTAGGCTCATCCAGGATCAGGAAATTGGCCTCTGACAGCATAAGTTTTGCCAGGGAAACACGGCCTCTTTCACCGCCGCTTAATGCGGAGATAGGCTTGAACACATCATCTCCTGTGAAAAGAAAAGCCGCCAGAAGATTCCGGATCTCGGTATTGGTCAGGTTCGGATAATCATCAGAAATTTCTTCAAATACGGTTTTTTCCATATGCAGTACATGATGCTCCTGATCGTAGTAGCCGATATGTACCTTGCTGCCCAGGCGGAAGCTGCCGCCGTCCGGAGGAAGAAGGTGATTTAAGATCTTCAGGATGGTGGTCTTTCCGGTTCCGTTATTGCCGATGATGGCAACTTTTTCTCCACGCTTGATAGTAAAATTCAAGTCTTCAAAAAGGGGGAGAGAAGGGAAGGATTTAGAAAGATGCTCTACCATCAGCACATCATTTCCGCTGGTGATCCTGGGCTTTAAGGAGATCCGCATGGCGGCGTCTATTTCCTGAGGCTTTTCCAGAACATCCATTTTCTCCAGCATTTTTTCCCGGCTCTCTGCTCTGCGGATAGATTTTTCCCGGTTAAACTGCCGAAGCTTGGCAATGACTTCTTCCTGATGTTTGATCTCCTGCTGCTGGTTTAAATAAGCCTGGTAAGCGGCTTTCCGAAGCTGTGCTTTTTTCTCGCTGTAGGCGGTATAATTTCCTGTGAAAACCGTAGCCTTTGTATTATCCAGTTCCACGATCTTGGTAACCACCTTATCCAGGAAATACCGGTCATGGGATACGATGAACACGGCTCCCGGATAGTTGAGAAGATAAGTTTCCAGCCAGGCGATGGATTCCATATCCAGATGGTTGGTGGGCTCGTCCAGAAGGATGATATCCGGACTGGAGAGAAGAAGACGGCCAAGAGCTACACGGGTTTTCTGACCGCCGGAAAGTGTGGAGACCTGTTTTTCAAAGTCTTTTTCTTCAAATCCCAGACCTTTCAATACTCCTGTGATCTCGCTTTTATAGGCATAGCCGTTTTCCTGCTCGAATTTCTGAGTAAGACGGGAATAAGATTCCATGATCCTGGAAAGTTCTTCACCGGAGGCATGTTTCATCTCTTTTTCCAGTTCCCGCATGCCCTGTTCCATGTCCAGGACATGCTTCTTCATTTCCAGGAGAGAATCATATATGGAAAGCTGACTGTTGATCTCCTGATGCTGGGCAAGATATCCGATGGTCTTTCCTTTAGCCAGGATCACCTGGCCGCTATCGGCAGGGATTTCTCCCATGATGATCTTTAGAAGGGTAGATTTTCCTGCGCCGTTGATCCCGATAAGGGCGGCTTTTTCCCGTTCTTCTATATGAAAATTTACATCCTGCAGCAGAAGTTCGCCGTCAAAGGATTTTTCAATATTCTGACATGCAAGTATCATTTTTCCTGTCTCCTTTAGGATTTCTCTTTAAAGTCTGTCCCTACTATTATAGCGGAAAATCCAAATTTGACAACAGATAAAAGGAATAATAATTGACTTTATTTTAACAATTATATATAATATTACCTAGAAATCTGCTTATCAGGCTGACCTGTATTTCTGACTGATAAGCGCTCTGCGAAAAGACGCAGAAGCAAGTTTTGTGTAACATAGGAGGGTTTGTCGTGGATGAAAAAGGTATCTCAAAAGCAGTAATAAGAAGACTACCCCGCTATTACAGATATTTAGGAGAACTTTTGGAAGAGGGTGTGGAGCGGATCTCCTCCAATGAACTCAGTGAGAAAATGAGAGTGACCGCTTCCCAAATACGTCAGGATCTGAACAATTTCGGCGGTTTCGGACAGCAGGGATATGGTTATAATGTCCCGTATCTGTATGCGGAGATCGGAAAAATCCTGGGGCTTGACAAGACGCATCATATGATCATTATCGGTGCCGGAAATCTGGGACAGGCCCTGGCAAATTATGTACAGTTTGAAAAAAGAGGGTTTAAGGTTGTAGGAATCTTTGATGTGAACCCGGTACTCAAGGGAATTTCCATACGGGGAAATGAGATACGCATGATGGATGAGCTTCCTGAATTTCTGGAGACTCATGATGTACAGATCGCAACTTTGACGCTGCCGAAAAATAATGCGGCAGAAACAGCGGATATGCTGGTAAAGCAGGGAATTAAAGCTATCTGGAACTTTGCTCATCTGGATCTGGACGTACCGGAAGATGTGATCGTGGAGAACGTGCATCTGTCAGAAAGTCTCATGCGTCTGTCCTATAATCTGAACCGTTATGTATCAGAGCACAAAGAGAAGAAATAGTGTAAAAGCTGCTGTAAAAGAAATTTTGCGGCAGTTTTTCTGTATAGGCGGCAGGAACAGGCAAGCCTGATACAGCCGCGGATATTGAGAAGAGCAAAAGGCGGTGATAACATGGAACTTCTGGTAACAGGAGAACAGATGAAGGCTTTGGACCATTTTACCATTCAGGAGATGGGGGTTCCGTCTCTGGTCCTTATGGAGCGGGCCGGTCTTGCGGTATTCGAAGCAATGAAAAAAGAAAAATTTCCTCTGGACAGGACGCTGGTACTGTGCGGAGGGGGAAATAACGGCGCAGACGGTGTGGTGATCGCTCGTCTGCTTTTTCTGGCAGGGTATCAGGTGGATGTCTGTATTTTGGGAAATCCTGCTCATTTTACAGAAGAAATGAAGAAACAGATAGATATTGGGAAAAAATACGGAATTTCCTTTGTCAATACTTTTGATCTTCATGAATATACTACTATAGTAGATGCTGTCCTGGGTGTGGGCCTGTCCAGGGAAGTATCAGGAAAATATAAGGAAGCTGTCTGCAGGGTAAATGAGTTTTCAGGCAAGGTAGTGTCTGTGGACATCCCTTCAGGGATCAGAGCAGATACCGGCGCCGTGCTGGGAGCCGCAGTAAAAGCAGATCTGACGGTTACCTTCGGATACAGGAAAGCGGGGCTGTGTTTTTACCCGGGAGCTGCGTATGCAGGCAGGGTCCTTCTTGCTGATGTAGGGATCTACAGGAATGGCGCTATTATTCCAAAGCCGGAGATTTCTGCCTGTACCAGGGAGGAACTGATAGTTTTGAAAAGGGATCCGGAAGGAAACAAAGGGACTTTTGGCAAGATCTTTCTTGTGGCCGGGAGCAGGGATATTTTCGGAGCTGCTTATTTAAGCGGTTATGCCGCCATGAAGACAGGAGCAGGGATGATCAAGATCTGCACTGCAAAAGAGAACCGGCATATGTTTGCCTGCTTTCCTGAAGCTATGCTCCAGGTATATGATGAAGATACGGATATAGGAACCATGATGGAAGAGGGTATGAAATGGGCGGATGTATATGGGATCGGTCCGGGGATCGGAACAGGACCTCTTGCAGAAAAAATGCTGGAGATCCTGCTTACCAGAGGAACAAAACCACTGGTGATCGATGCAGACGGCATCAATCTTCTGAAAGGCCGGGAAAAACTTCTGAAAGATTATCCCGGAGGGACCATACTCACTCCGCATCTGGGAGAGTTTTCCAGGCTTACAGGGATCTCTCCTTCTGAGTGGAAGAAAGACCCGGCAGGGATCACAGGCAGATATGCACAGGAGTGGAATACCGTGCTCATATGCAAGGATGCCAGAACGGTCATCGCGCAAGGAAAAGACAGGATCTTTCTTAACCTTTCCGGCAATGACGGCATGGCTACCGCAGGCAGCGGAGATGTGCTTACAGGGATCCTTCTGGGTGTGCTGGCCCAGCATATACCTGTTCCGGAAGCCGCGTATACCGGTGTATATCTTCACGGCGCAGCCGGCGACAGAGCAGCCAAGAAAAAAGGGCGTGCCGGTATGCTGGCAAAAGATATCGCTGAAGAAACAGCCCTTATTTTAAATGAACTTTAAAGAGAGGATAGAGAGATGAAACTACCAAGCAGAATCCAGGCAGACATTGATCTGGATGCCTTTGCTTTTAATCTGGAAAGCATAAAAAACAATCTGAAAGAGGATACGAAGATCATTACCGTACTGAAAGCAGACGGATATGGACATGGAGCCCTGCCTCTGGCCAGGGAAGCGGTAAAAGATCCCCGGGTATGGGGAGTCGCGGTAGCTACCGTGGAGGAGGCGGAAGAACTCCGTCAGGGAGGTATCCGGAAGCCCCTGCTGATCCTGGGATATACTTATGAGGAAAACTATGAGCAGATTGCCAGGGAAGAGTTCCGCCCGGCAGTATTTAAACTTTCCATGGCCCGGAAACTTTCCCAGGCGGCAGTAAAAAATAATACAGTGGTAAATGTTCATATAAAGATTGATACCGGAATGAGCCGTATCGGCTACCGGGATCTGGAGACAGCAGTGCCTGAGATCATGGAGATCTCCCGCCTTCCGGGGATCAGGATCGAAGGATTATTTACCCATTTTGCAAGGGCAGATGAGAAGAAGACAGATCCCGCCTATGTCCAGTTTAGAAAGTTTCAGGAATTTCAGAAAGCCTTAGAGGCTCAGGGACTGGAGATTCCGATCTGTCATTGTTCCAACAGCGCCGGGATCATCCGTATGCCGGAAGCAAACCTTAACGCAGTGCGGGCAGGGGTTATCCTCTATGGCCTTTATCCTTCAGAAGATGTAGAGAAGGAACCGGTCCCCCTCAAACCGGTCATGGAGTTAAAGAGCCATATCGCGTACATAAAAACAGTAGAGGCCGGTGTCCAGATCAGTTATGGGGGAACCTTTACCACCCAAAGAGAGACCCGGGTGGCTACCATTCCGGTAGGATATGCAGATGGATATGCCAGAGGTCTTTCAAATAAAGGAAGTGTCCTGATCCGCGGAAAAAGAGCGCCCATCCTTGGAAGGGTCTGTATGGATCAGTTTATGGTAGATGTGACAGACATTCCCCAGGCGCAGGAACTGGATGAAGTAGTGCTTCTGGGCAGAAGCGGAGATGAGCAGATCACCATGGAAGAACTGGGAGAATTATCTGGAAGATTTAACTATGAATTCGCCTGCTGCATCAGCAAAAGAGTACCCAGGATCTATTTTAAAGGCGGACAGGTGACAGAATAAAGATACCTTGGATAATAACATGAATACACACAAAAAAATTGGGCAGAATTATAGCAGGTGAGAAAGTCTGTGGGCTTTCTCCTATTAAAAATCGGAGTGTGAAATCTGTGGTTATCAAACGAGGTGACATTTTTTATGCGGACCTGCGGCCGGTAGTAGGCAGTGAGCAGGGCGGCATACGGCCGGTCCTGATCATTCAGAATGATGTAGGCAATAAACACAGCCCTACGGTGATCTGCGCAGCCATTACTTCCAGGATGAACAAAGCGAAACTGCCTACCCACATAGAGATCGATGCGTCTTCCTATGCCATTGTAAAAGACTCTGTGATCTTACTGGAGCAGCTGCGTACCATTGACAAAAGAAGACTGAAAGATAAAGTATGCCATTTGGATGCGGAAATACTGCAGAAAGTCAATCATGCCCTTTGCATCAGCCTGGAGCTTCCTACATAATCTGATCCCTGCGGGTTCTTTTTGGCGGGAAATCTTGACGAATGTAAGAGAAAATGGTATTTTAATTGCAGGTGTGCGCAAAAAAACGGACAGCCCCCAAGCTGCCCGGCACCTGCCAGAAGGAGCCGGAAGCTTACCGGAAGTTCCGGAAGGTGCAGGCTCTGCATGAAAAACAGAGGAAGAAAGAAGGAATAGAAAAAGTTTATGGACGACAGCAGCGGCCCTTTAGGGGCTCTCATATTTTTTGTCTTGTTTATTATCATCAACGGAGTTTTATACGGATTCGGTTCTGCGGTACAGAAGGTCAGTGAAAGCGATATTGAAAAGAGAGCGGAAGAAGAGGGAGATAAGAAGTCTCTCTGGCTGTTAAAAGCAATGAATCATCCGGTTCCTATTGTAAATACGATCCTGACCACGGCTACTCTTCTGAGTATCCTTACCGGATACATAGGGATCAGAGGGATCAGTCCATATGTATATGCCGGCTGCAGACAGGCGGCGGAACTTACAGGGCTGGATATCCCATCCCGGGTGATCATGATCGTTTCTGTTATCATAGTCGTGATCTTTGCGCTGATACTCCTGGTGTCTCTGGGAGTAGTCTCAGCGAAAAAGATCTTCAGCAGCAATCCGGACAGATGGGTGTACCGTACTGCGGGGATCGTAAGATTTTTTGTAGGACTTTTCAGCCCGCTGACATTTGTTATCATGAAGCTTTCCAATGGCGTGGTCCGGCTGTTTGGCGTAGATCCCCACAGTCATGATGATCAGGTAACAGAAGAAGAGATCATTTCCATGGTAGATGACGCTCATGAAAAGGGTGTTATAGAGGAAAATGAAGCGGAAATGATCCAGAATATCATGGAATTTTCTGAGACAGAAGCCCAGGATATCATGACTCATAGAAAGAACATCAACGCTATAGAAGAAAATACTACTTTGGAGAAAGCCCTGGAATTTATGCTGGAGAACAGTAATTCCAGATATCCGGTGTACAGAGAAGATATCGATCATATCATAGGGATCCTCCATCTGAAAGACGCCATGCGCCAGATGGCGGTTTTCGACTGCAAAGAACTTCCTATAAAGCGTATCCCCAAGCTGATCCGGGAGGCTTCCTATATACCGGAAACCAGGAGTATCAACGATCTGTTTAAAGCCATGCAGGCCAAGAAGATACATATGACCATAGTGGTAGATGAGTACGGACAGACTTCAGGTCTTGTGACCATGGAAGATATCCTGGAAGAGATCGTGGGAAATATCTTAGATGAGTATGATGAAGAAGAACAGTTCATCCATGTACAGACAGATGATTCTCTGATCATGGAAGGATTTACTCCGTTGGAACAGGTAGATGAAGTACTGGGATCAGACTTTGACGAAAGCGAAGACTTTGATACCCTCAACGGATACCTTACTTCTGTGCTGGGCCATGTGCCGGATATGGCAGAGGATAAGGAGATCAAGGCAAAAGGTTATTTATTTACCATTCTTGCAGTGGAGAATAATACAATACAAAAAGTCAGGGTAGAAAAGCTGCCCGAGGAAGAAAAAGGAGAAGAAACATGTCAGGACATTCAAAATTCGCAAACATAAAGCATAAAAAGGAGAAAAACGACGCAAAAAAAGGTAAGATCTTTACCGTTATCGGAAGAGAGATCGTAGTTGCTGTAAAGGAGGGAGGACCGGATCCGGCCAACAACAGTAAACTGAGAGATGTGATCGCAAAGGCAAAGGCAAATAATATGCCAAACGATACCATCGAGAGAGGTATTAAAAAGGCAGCCGGAGACGCCAATGCAGATAACTTTGAAAAACTTACCTACGAAGGATACGGCCCAAGCGGCGTAGCAATTATTGTAGAGACTCTTACAGATAACAAAAACCGTACAGCCGGAAACGTAAGAAGCGCCTTTACAAAAGGAAGCGGAAATATCGGAACTCCTGGTTCTGTATCCTTTATGTTTGATAAAAAAGGTCAGATCATCATTGATAAAGAAGAGTGCGAGATGGATCCCGACGATCTTATGATGACTGCGCTGGATGCAGGCGCAGAGGACTTCCAGGAAGAGGAAGACAGTTATGAGATCCTTACAGATCCGGACGAATTCAGTAAGGTAAGAGAAGCTCTTGAGGCTGCCGGTATTCCTATGGCAGAGGCTCAGGTAGCCATGATCCCTCAGACTTATGTAACTCTTACAGACGAGCAGGATATTAAAAACCTCCAGAAAACACTGGATCTGCTTGAAGATGATGACGACGTTACAGATGTATGGAACAACTGGGACGGAGAATAAAATTAATAAGGTTACACATAATACCTCCAGAAAATGAAACTGGAGGTATTTTTTATGTCTGAAGAGAAAGAAGAGAAGCTGGAAACTGTCCGGGAACAGAATCAGCAGATCCGGGATCTGGGGGAAGCGATGCTGGAAGAAAATGAGAAGAAATATCATATCCAGCTTTTGACCATTATCGGAGAGGTGGAAGGACATGAATGTCTTCCTAATAACAGTAAAACAACGAAATACGAACATATCCTTCCAAAGCTTGCGGTGATCGAAGACAGCAGGGAGACCGACGGCCTTCTGATCCTGCTGAATACCGTAGGAGGAGATGTGGAGGCCGGTCTGGCTATTGCAGAAATGATCGCTTCGCTGAGTAAGCCTACAGTTTCCCTGGTACTTGGGGGCGGACATTCTATCGGCGTGCCTATGGCTGTGTCTGCAGACTATTCTTTTATTGTTCCCAGCGCTACCATGGTCATCCACCCGGTCCGGAGCAACGGCATGTTTATCGGTGTCATGCAGACCTATCGGAACATGGAAAAAATACAGGACCGGATCACAAGGTTTATTGCAGACCATTCAAATATGAAGAGAGAGCGGATCGAAGAACTGATGCTGGATACTTCCCAGCTGGTAAAGGATGTGGGAACTATGCTGGAAGGAGAGGAGGCTGTACGGGAAGGACTGATCGATGAGACCGGAGGGATCCGCCAGGCTATGGAGAAGCTCTATGAATTGATTGAAAAAAAAAATAACATATGCTAAAATAAACTGTTGATATGAAAATACAAATGAAGAGGTTAAAAAAATGACAATAATCGAAGCACTGCTTCTCGGACTGATCCAGGGGATCACAGAGTTCCTTCCGGTAAGCAGTTCCGGTCATCTGGCAATTATAGAAAATCTGCTGCATATAAACAGCGAGACCAGTCTGCCCTTTCAGGCACTGGTCCATCTGGCACTGCTGGCAGCTGTCATAGGAGCGCTGCGTAAAGAGATAAAGAAGCTCTTAATGGAATTGTGCAGGAGCCTTTATGACATATATGAAAATATTAAGACTTATTTCCATAACAGAGATAAGAAGGATGCCAGAAGATATAAGAAGATCATATGCAATAATTATAGAAAATGGTTTCTGCTTCTGGTCATTGCTTCAGTTCCCGGGACTGTGGTAGGCTGGCTGTTTCGGGACCTGGCAAAACTGGCAGGCGGGAATCTGCTGGCGCCGGGCATGGGACTTTTTATTACAGGGATCGTACTGCTGGTGGCTGATTTTTTCCCCAGAGGGAAGAAGATCCCCAGAGATATCGGCTATTCTGCCGCATTGGTTATCGGCCTTATCCAGGGGCTTACCGTATTTCCGGGGGTTTCACGGCTGGGTATTATCCTGGCAGTATGCCTGGCTTATGGATGTCAGAGAAAATTTGCGGTAAAGTATGTCCTTCTGCTGTCCGTGCCTGCGTTCATAGGATCTTTTATCACAGAATGTACTCATATGACAGGCGCTTCTTTGGGCTGGCAGGTTTGGGCAGGATATGTGGCAGGCGCCCTGGCAGCGGGAGTGGCAGGCTATTTTTCCATCAGAAAAGTGACAAGGGTATTGCAGAATAAGAAATTTTACGGCTTTTCTGTCTACTGTTTTCTCATAGGAGCAGCGGCAGTTGCAGGAAGCTTTTATCTTGCGTAGGGAATCATACCGTGGTGATAGAATAGATTAGAGGGAGAAATAAGAATGGCAGCACGAAAAGGGGCTACGGGAAGAAAAAGAAGGACATCTTCGGGAGGAAAGAAAGGGACAAGAAAAAGAAATGAACCGGACAGGAGCATGGAGACAGAGATCATTCTCTGGATCGTCCTTGCCATGTCCGCAGTTCTCCTGGTCAGTAACTTCGGTCTGGGAGGAGCTGTGGGAAATGCGATCAGCAGTTTTTTCTTCGGTCTGGTCGGGCTGATGTGCTATCCCCTTCCTTTTTTTCTCTTTCTGGGGACGGCATTTGTGATATCAAACAGCGGAAATACCAGGGCTTACCGCAAGATGGGCGGATTTGTCCTGTTTTTTGTTACAGCGTGTATGTTTATGCAGATGGTAACAGAAGGGGCGGTCCTGGAGGATGATCTGGGATCTTATTTCAATATTTCCGCGGAATTTAAAACAGGCGGGGGCGTTCTTGGAGGCGCGTTGTGCCGTTTGTGTGTGATCGCTTTCGGAACAGCAGGTACCTATGCGATCATCCTGGCGGCATTGATGATCTCTTTAGTTCTAATTACTCAGAGATCGATTTTTGATATGATCCGGAAATTCAGCCAGTCTCTCTACGAGTCTGCGGCAAGAAGACAGGAGGAGAGAAGGGAAGCGGCAAGACTTCGCCGGGAAGAAGAGGAGAAGCAGGAAGAGCAGGAGGAAAAACGGAGACACCGCAGGGAAAGATCAGCAGAGGAAAAGGAAAAAAATCCGGGAACAGGAAGAAGAAAAAAGAAAAAAGAAGTGGCTGCTCCTGAAGAGAAGAGCCCTGCAGCCCAGGAAAAGGCAGCATCAGAAGCTTTTGCTGAGGAACCGGAGGAAGAACTGCCTTTTGTTCCTGAAAAAGCATTCCCTATCCACAGAGGCGACCGTCTGGTCCAGGATCTGGAAGAGATCGCTGTGGCAGAAGAAGAGCCTGCAGAGGAAAAAGAAGAAAAGAACAGAAAAAATCCCAAGTCTTCTCCGGAAGAGATCCGTCAGGGTGTAGATGAGGTGAAAACTCAGATCGCCAATAAGGAAGAAGAAAAGAAAAAAGAATATAAGTTTCCGCCGATATCCCTTCTGAAAAAAGGGAAAAATACCGGTGGAGATTCCAATGCCCATCTTCGGGAAACGGCCAGAAAGCTTCAGGATACCCTACATAATTTTGGTGTTAATGTGACTATTACCGACGTAAGCTGCGGGCCGACAGTCACCCGGTATGAAATGCAGCCGGAACAGGGAGTAAAAGTCAGCAAGATCGTCAGTCTCACAGATGATATTAAGCTGAATCTGGCGGCTACGGATATCAGGATCGAGGCTCCTATACCGGGAAAAGCGGCAGTAGGTATCGAGGTACCGAATGAAAATAACAGCACCGTTATGCTCCGGGATCTGATCCAGTCTGAGGCATTTAAGAACTGTTCTTCCAAGCTGGCTTTCGCCGCCGGCAAGGATATCGGAGGACGGCCTGTGATCGCGGATATTGCCAAAATGCCTCATCTTCTTATCGCAGGAGCTACCGGTTCCGGTAAATCTGTATGTATTAACACGATTATCGTCAGTCTCCTTTACAAAGCCACCCCGGATGAGGTAAAATTAATTATGATAGACCCGAAAGTGGTGGAATTAAGCGCGTACAATGGAATCCCTCACCTGTTTATACCGGTAGTGACGGATCCCAAGAAGGCCGCAGGAGCCCTGAACTGGGCGGTAGCGGAGATGATGGAGCGTTATGATAAATTTGCTCAGTATAATGTGAGAGATCTGAAGGGCTATAATGCCAAGGTAGATGCTTTAGAAGGCATTGAAGATGAAAACAAGCCCAAGAAGCTGCCTCAGATCGTAATTATCGTAGATGAACTGGCAGACCTGATGATGGTAGCGCCGGGAGAAGTGGAAGATGCGATCTGCCGTCTGGCTCAGCTTGCAAGAGCGGCGGGGATCCATCTGATCATTGCTACCCAGCGTCCGTCTGTAAATGTCATCACAGGCCTGATCAAGGCAAATATGCCTTCCAGGATTGCTTTTTCTGTGTCATCCGGCGTGGATTCCAGAACAATCCTGGATATGAATGGAGCAGAAAAACTCCTGGGAAAAGGTGATATGCTGTTTTATCCTCAGGGCTATCAGAAACCGGCCAGAGTCCAGGGGGCTTTTGTTTCGGATCAGGAAGTAAGCGCTATTGTGAATTTCCTGTCCTCCCAGCACCCAGAGACAGAATATGACCAGGAAATCCAGCAGAAGATCGAAGCGGCAAAAGAAACAGGGGGTACAGGCCCTCAGAGCGGCTCCGAAAGAGACGCCTATTTTGCCGATGCAGGAAAGTTTATCATTGAAAAGGACAAGGCTTCTATAGGTATGCTTCAGAGAGCCTTTAAGATCGGTTTCAACCGGGCTGCCCGGATCATGGATCAGCTCTGTGACGCAGGGGTCGTAGGCGAGGAAGAAGGCACGAAACCCAGAAAAGTCCTGATGTCCATGGAACAATTTGAACAATATATAGATGAGTATTTATAAAAGAATGAGGATTTGATATAGATGAAGTGTAGAAACTGTGGTGCAGATTTGGAAGAAGGAACCCTGTTTTGTCCTGTATGCGGAAAGGAAGTCCAGTGGGTGCCGGAGTACAATACACTGGAGACTCTCATAAAACAAAGAGAGATTGAAGAGCAGGAAAAAAAACGCAGGGAAATGGAGGCAAGAAAGGAAAGAGAAAAAGAAGAGAGAAAAGCGGAGCAGGAAAGAAAAAGGAAAAGACATAAAAGACGGCTGATCATGGGTACGATCGGTGCTGTGATCGTTTTGGGGGTAGCCGCATTTGGGTTTATCTACCAGACACAGATAAATTCTTTTTCCTATCAGATGGATCAGGCAGAAACTGCCTATGGACAGGGGGATTACGAAGGCGCTCTGTCCTATGTCGGCAGGGCCCAGGAACTGGAGCCGGGAAACGCCCAGGCTCAGATCCTGGAAGCAAGGATCTATGTAAAGGATAATAACGTATCCGCGGCAGAGTCCATACTGAATTCTGTGACGGAATCTGATCCGGAAAATACTACGGCCTACGGCGAGCTTTTAAGGCTGTATGACCAGCAGGAAAAGTATACAGATATCCGGGATCTTATGGATAACGCCAGCGATAATATCCGGGAAATCTACCATAATTATGTCTGTACACTACCGGAAATCTCTCAGGAAGGCGGTTCCTTTACAGAGGAAGTAAGCATTGAATTTACAGATATCCCTTCGGGAACAGAGGTCTATTATACCCTGGACGGTTCGGATCCGGATCAGAACAGCGAGAAATACCAGGATCCGATAGAACTGACAGAAGAAGGGACTACCACCCTGAAGTATATCGCATACAATCAAAAATCCATCCCCAGCGACATAGGGGTAGAAGAGTATGTGATCAGATTTGACGCGCCGGACAGGCCCCTTATCGCTCCTGTATCAGGGAAATATGACTATCAGGAAAACATAATCGTGACTGTGCCTGATGGATGTACCGTATACTATGCTTTTGACGAGACACCTACTATAGAAAGCACACAGTATACAGATCCGGTACCCATGCCTCAGGGAGAACATACCTTTTCTGCTATTGCTGTGGACAGCAGAGGCAAGGTCAGTCCTGTGGCCAGCGAAGTATATGTATATTACGGATACTGAGGATAAATCAAAAGAATATCGTGGCAGATTGCACAAAATTCATCACTTTAATCAGAAAGTGGATTGAATTTTTATGCGGTTTGTCTTATACTTACATTTAGCAATCATAACAAATATATCGACAAAAGCCAAAAGAAAGCTGTATCCCTGCTGTATGATCAGCAGATAGGCCGATATTTTGTAAGAATATGAGGAGGAAACTATGTATAAGATTCTAAAAGCACAACAGCTCAATGAGGTTGTTTATCTCATGGATGTAGAAGCGCCTATGGTTGCAAAGCACTGCATGCCGGGCCAGTTTGTCATTGTAAAATTAGATGACAAAGGGGAAAGGATCCCTTTGACGATCTGTGATTATGACAGAGAGGCAGGAACGATCACTATCGTATTCCAGCCGGTGGGAGCTTCCACAGAGAAATTTACAAAACTTAAGGCAGGAGATGCTTTCGAGGATTTTGTTGGTCCTCTGGGATGTCCATCTGAACTTGTAAATGAAGATATAGAGGAGTTAAAGAAAGAGAAACTTTTATTTGTTGCCGGCGGTGTTGGTACCGCGCCTGTTTATCCTCAGGTAAAATGGCTTCATGAACAGGGAATTGACGCTGACGTTATCGTAGGCGCCAAGACAAAAGACCTGATCATCCTGGAAAAAGAAATGGAAGCTGTAGCAGGTAACTTATATATCACCACAGACGACGGTTCTTACGGCCGCAGCGGTATGGTCACAAAAGTGATCGAAGATCTGATGGCAGAGGGAAAGACTTACACAAAATGCGTATCCATCGGCCCTATGATCATGATGAAGTTCTGCTGCCTGACAACTCAGAAATATAATATCCCTACTATCGTGTCCATGAACCCGATCATGGTAGACGGAACAGGTATGTGCGGCGCCTGTCGTGTGATCGTAGGCGGCGAAGTGAAATTTGCCTGTGTAGACGGACCGGAGTTTGACGGTCATAAGATCGACTGGGATCTGGCTATGAAGAGACAGCAGATGTATAAGACTGAAGAAGGAAGAGCATTGCTGAAAGAACGTGAGGGAGATACTCATCACGGCGGATGCGGAAACTGCGGAGGTGACAAATAATGGGTAACGTATTAGAAAAAGTTCCTGTAAGAGAACAGGATCCGAAGGTAAGAGCAACAAACTTTGAAGAGGTTTGTCTTGGATATAATAAAGAAGAAGCTATGGAAGAGGCTTCCCGCTGCTTAAACTGCAAAAATGCGAAATGCGTTAAGGGATGTCCTGTTTCTATCAATATCCCGGCTTTTGTTCATGAAGTGAAGGAAGGCAATTTTGCAGAAGCCTATAAGATCATCAGCCAGTCCAGCGCCCTTCCTGCTGTATGCGGACGTGTTTGTCCTCAGGAGACCCAGTGTGAAGGCGTTTGTATCAGAGGCGTGAAAGGTGAAGCGGTTTCTATCGGTAAACTTGAGCGTTTTGTTGCTGACTGGGCAAAAGAAAACGGCATTAAGCCGGAAGCTCCTGCCGAGAAGAACGGCCATAAGATCGCAGTGATCGGTTCCGGTCCTTCCGGACTGACCTGCGCAGGAGATCTGGCAAAAATGGGCTATGATGTAACGATCTTTGAAGCCCTTCATCAGCCGGGCGGCGTTCTGGTATACGGTATCCCGGAATTCCGTCTTCCAAAAGATAAAGTAGTCAAAGAAGAAGTGGAAAATGTAAAATCCCTGGGCGTTAAGATCGAGACAAACGTGATCATCGGTAAATCTACTACAATCGACGAACTGCTGGAAAAAGGCGGTTTTGAGGCTGTATTTATCGGATCCGGCGCAGGTCTCCCAATGTTTATGGGAATCCCCGGAGAAGTGTCAAACGGTGTCTTCTCTGCCAACGAATACCTGACAAGAAGCAACCTGATGAAGGCTTTCCGTGAAGATTATGATACGCCGATCAAGACAGGCAAGAAAGTTATCGTAGTAGGCGGCGGAAACGTTGCTATGGACGCTGCAAGAACAGCTCTCCGTCTTGGCGCAGAGGTACATATCGTATACAGAAGAAGCGAAGAAGAACTTCCTGCCAGAAGAGAAGAAGTACATCACGCAAAAGAAGAAGGCGTTATCTTCGACCTTCTTACCAATCCGGTAGAGATCATTCCGGATGAAAACGGCTGGGTAAAAGAAGTAAAATGCGTGCGTATGGAACTGGGTGAGCCGGATGCTTCAGGAAGAAGACGTCCTGTTGTTATCGAAGGTTCTGAGTTCACCATGGATGCAGACACAGTGATCATGTCTCTGGGAACTTCACCAAACCCGCTGATCTCTTCTACAACCATCGGTCTGGATACTAACAGAAGAAAATGTATCATTGCCGATGAAGAAAACGGACAGACCTCAAAAGAGGGCGTATTCGCAGGGGGTGACGCCGTAACAGGAGCTGCTACAGTTATCCTGGCTATGGGCGCGGGAAAAGCTGCTGCGAAAGGAATCGACGAGTTTATCAAAAACAGAAAATAAAACAGATTAAATGCAGGAACTAAAGAACTGCCTGGGGCTCAGGATCAAAACAGATCCGGCCCAGGCAGTTCTTTTTGTTTGCGCGATACGCCGGTCGGGCGGCCACCGTGCTCGCGCGAGCGGACATCCGACCGGCAACGGTCATCGAGTGGCAATGCCACGAGATGAGCGAGGTATTGCGATGATCGGGTAGGGGAAGGTATCTTCCCCTACCCGATCGATACGCCCGGCAAGCGACTGCCGTGCTTGCACATGCAGACATGCAGGTCTTCACTACGCTACGGTCCGTGCAGGACGCGTGCCACTGGTACGCAGCGCCATTTGCCGGGCAACAGATAAATACGTGTAAGTCAAATACCCTCTGTATGGGGAAGTTTGGACAATCCAGACTCCAGCATATAGAGGGTATTTCTGACTGTATATGGGAATATTTTGACACAACTACAACAATTTATAAATATGCATTAAAATGAATAAAAGAATAGTACAAATATGAATTGCATATATCGAAGAAATAATTTAGAATATAGAAAAGATTTTCAGATAAAAATCGGAGAAGATAGAGGATAAAGGAGAAAAGTTATGTCAGAAAACAGGAGTGATAAGATTTCTGCTGTCACCGAATGGGTCCGGAAGGAACTGGAGAAAAATGCGGATCCTTCTTATCGGGAGTTTCACAGATCTCTGGTTCCGGGACTGGAAAACTTTCTGGGTGTCCGTGTGCCAAAGCTCCGGGAAATCAGCAGAAAAGCTGCCAGAGAAGACTACTGGAGTTTTGCCGGAGAGGCGGACAGAGAAACGTATGAAGAGCTTATGATCCGCGGCATGATGATCGGGTACGCCAGATTGACCAGGGAAGAGCAGCGCCGGGAGCTGGAAAAATTCGTGCCTTTGATCAACAACTGGGCGGTGTGCGACTGCTGTTGTTCTACTTACAAGTTTATGAAAAAAGACCAGGAGGAGTGGTTTGCCTTTTTGAGAACCTATGCAGCCAGTGACCAAGAATATGAAATCCGTTTTGCCCTGGTTTCCATGCTGGACTTTTTCATCAATGAAGATTACATAGATCAGGTACTGGAAATCCTGGGGCAGGTACGGCATGACGGCTATTATGTGAAAATGGCGGCAGCCTGGGCAGTTTCCATCTGTTATGTGAAGTTTCCGGAAAAGACAGAGGAATTTCTGAGAAAAAATCTGCTGGACGATTTTACCCATAATAAGTCCATTCAGAAGATCCGGGAGTCTTACCGGGTTTCTAAAGAAGATAAGGAGAGACTGAAAACCCTGCGGAGAAATCCCGGGTGATATATGGATTTTTTGCCCGCAGTGTACAAGGCGTTTGGTCCCTTGTACACTGGGGTAAGCGGACAGGAAAGGGGAAACAGAAAAAAATGAAGATAACGATTGTTACAGTAGGGAAGATCAAAGAAAAGTATCTCCGGGACGCCATAGAAGAATATACAAAGAGGCTGAGCAAATACTGTAAACTGGAGATCATCCAGGTGGCAGATGAGAAGACTCCGGAGAACGCCAGTCAGACTGTGGAGGACCAGATCCGCCAGAAAGAAGGAGAGCGGATCCTGAAATATCTGAAGGACGACGCCTATGTGATCACCCTGGAAATCGGCGGCAATATGCTGGATTCCGTAGAGTTCTCAAAGAAAATAGAAAACCTGGGGATCCAGGGCAAAAGCCATGTCATCTTTGTGATCGGAGGTTCCATCGGTCTGGGCCGGGAAGTGCTGAAGCGCTCTGACTATGCACTGAGTTTTTCTAAAATGACATTTCCCCATCAGTTGATGAGGGTGATACTGTTGGAGCAGATTTACAGGGGGTATCGGATTATGGCGGGAGAGCCATATCACAAGTAAGGACGATTTGTAAGAGAGTGGGCAGATGCTGTTCCGCTCTCTTTTTTGTATGAGCAAAAATAGAATGACAGGGAAATATTTAGGGTGTTATAATAGACAAAACAGCTTGATAACTTGGAATTTTCCGGAGGGGCAATTTATGGATAAGAAACGGTTGAAACGAGCGTTGGGAGGCGCAATTCCTCTTGCCATCCTTATAATTGGTATAAGTTATAACAGCTATGTTAAGATGCACACTGTCACCCTTTCAGGAAACGAGAGAGTGAAAAGTGAAGAGATTCAGCCTGTTAGCGGAAGCGTAAAAGTTACCGGTACTGCTGATACCGATGTAGTATTTACGGATACCGAAAGCGGAGAAACTTATGTAATAGGTTATATTACTTCTGGAGCAGGAGAAACAATTAAACTTGAACGAGGAAAATGGTACAGGGTTGAAGGGGATGGAGAACTTACAGTGAGACCAGTCAATGTTCGTATAGAATAACATATGGCATTGTCGAGGGTCCAATTGCAGATGATACATTCGCTATGACAAACAAATTTTTCCCGGAAGAGCAAATAACCGAGAATGATCTTTATTTTCTGTGTTATATGATAGAACCCATAGCAAGGAAATTACATCAGGAAAACAAATATGTTGTTACTTCTATACCGAAAGATGAGTGGCCGATTCTGTCAACGTTACAGCCGGAGGAAGATTATATCGATGGAATGATCCGGGTATACAATGATGAAATATGTGACACGATTGCTAATTACAATAGCAGCGCATATTATGAACCGTCTTATGTGATAACAAGAGCTTGCAATAATGGAGGCTTTTAAAGAGTAGAAAAACGCATTTGGATGTGATATGGTGTGAAATAATAAATTATATAAAATGAAATGAATTCTAATTTGAGAGGATATTCTAACTGGGAGGAAAAAATGGCAGGACAGCATAATAAAATAATAAATGCCGCAGCTAGGAAAATACTTGCCCCCGAAGGACTTTTTAGAGTGGGATCTTCACGAACATGGATTGATGATAATGGGTATTTTGTAATACAGGTAGAATTTCAGCCCAGTTCATATGGCAGAGGTTCGTATTTGAATGTCGGAATCAGTTTCTTATGGGAAACCAGTGAAGGATTAAACGACGCACTGGCGTTTAATATTGGTTATCGTGTAAATAAAGTGGGATATGCTTCGTATATAGGCAATGATGCTGCCTATGAGAAAAAGATGGAAGATTTTTCAGAAGCTGCCATGGAAAAAGTGAGGGAGTATCGCCTTTTCCGTAATATGGATTATGCAAAAGAACAAATGAAAAGCCAGTTAAATAGTATACCGGAAAATCGGGTTTTTGGGAAGTATATGAATTGGCGATGCTTTGCTTTCTGAAAAGAGATTTTGAAGAGGGGAAAGAATACTTTAGCCGTTTTCTTCAGATACTCAAGGCATCCTTTTATGTGGGAGATCTGTATATTGAATGGCATGAAGAATTATATAATCATTGTATTGAACAGCTTTGTCCTGAACTGGAATCCGAAGAAACAGCATATAAAATGGTATGCGATATGATTGAACGCAGAAGAAATTTCTTTTCCGGTAAACCTTCATATAAAAAATTAAAGAAAGAATTTACTTTGTGAGATAATATCTTAAAAACATTACAGAGCTTAAGTGATAAATAGAGACCAGATGAAAAATATGGATTTAAACATGCTGCATGCTGGCTTCCAAATTACACATGGGAAAATATTTATCCTTTTTCGGGAGAAGAGATTAAGCAATTCGAAGAGATAATAAGATCAACCGCTCATCTTATTATTGAATTTTCTCAGGAAGCAATGCTCATGTGCCATAAAGCAATACTAAATATACTATTCTGCTTTAAAGTCTATGCCAAAGTAAATTGCAGTGGCGGCGATAGCAGGGGTACTGCCTGCCCAGCCTCCTATGGCCGGTATGAAAATATCGTTCTTTCGCAATTAGAACTGAACAGGTTGAAAGCAGCGGGGAGCGTGGCTGCAAATAATATAGAGAACGTTTTCTCTAAGACACAAGAGATTAGATGACTTTATACCCGGCGGCGGAAAGGATCTTTAACGCCTGTTCATACTTTTCTTGCTTTATCAGAATATAGTCCGTGTTATAAGTTGATACAGCAAAAATACTTATGGCGTTTTCAGCCAGCAATGCTGCCAGCTTTGCCAGAATTCCAATTAGAGAAAAATCCAAAATGCCTTGAATACGAAATGCCTTCCAACCGTCATCTCGTTCAATGACATTTTCGGGCGTATTTTCGGTAATGCAAACAAGGGAGTTTTCTTCGTCTGTTTTGCCAATAAAGCAGTATTCACAGTTGAAATCGACTAACGAATAATCTTTTACTTTACATACAGAAAAATCATAGTTTATTGTTTGTATTTCCATGAATATACCTACTTTCTACTTGTTTTAGATAAAGTATATCACAAACTCACAAATTTTCATATTCAATATTCATACAGCCCTTTGTCCGAGATTGTTTTATGAGGAGGAGATGCAAAATATGTGTATCTTACAGAAACAGTAGATGCTGTAATTTGGGGAGCTGAATTGGCAAGGGGAGATGCGAAAGAACGAATTTATATAGTAAAACCTACCGGTGATTTTGAGGATGATCCGAATGTAACAGATAAAAAATTTAAAGGTAATCCTACAAAATCATATCGAACCAAACAACCATTAAAAATTGTTGCAGAAGCAATTAATTGGAATGGGCATTCTCCAGAAGTATTGCAGGCAATGTTAGATAATCTGAAAAAATTAGAAAAAGTCGGAATTAAGGCTATTGAATAGGGTCAGACGCTATGATCATGGTCTTCCATCACGTCAGTTTGAGTTAGTTTTGATGTGATGCGTGATTCGTTAAAAGGATTAAACTGGATTAACCCTCTGGTTTAAAATGAGAGATGATCTAAATGTCTGATTATATAGAGAGTAGACAGATGGTATAATGGAGAAAAATAAAGGTGGCAGATTGGAATTTGAAGGGATGAAACTATATGAATACATTTGAATTTGATGGAGAAAAATACAAAAAAGCATCTAAACATCAAAAGGAATGGGGAAATAGCTTAATTTCAGAATTATCTTTGAATGGAAATGAACAAATATTAGATTTAGGCTGTGGAGATGGTAGTTTAACAGAACAGTTGGCTCAATTAGTACCTAATGGAAAAGATATTTATTATATTTTTTCGCTGACGTATTCGGTGGATAATAACATAGACGGATTTCCAAAGTACAAGGAATTTAAAGATATATATGCAGTAAAGGATTTTATTGAACAATCATTAAGTGAGAATTAGTTTGAAACAGTAAATCCTAATTCTGGAGACGATTTGGATGGAATATCTAAAGTTATTTTGGAAGCATAATCTCGATGATGAGCCAGTTGTAATTCTTTATGAGATAAATAAAAGCAATGAACGGTTAGCAATTAGGTCTATTGATATTTTTTCAGATAGAACTACAGCAAATATTGATGATCTTTATGCGGGCGTAATAGAAATACTCCCTATTCCAACAGTAGAAGAATTTAATTCTCATGAATTTGGAAACGAATTTTATGCGTGTTTGATAAGTAAAGAAGAATTTGAGCAAACATGGAATAATCATTACTATGGGAAGGCTTTATTTTGACAAATCCTAAGTTGTAGAGCAAAAAATTGGAATTTAGAAGGAGCGTTGTATATGGATTTTCCTTTTTATGATGTACCTAATACAGCTACGATAATCTGTTGCCATATTATAGATGATGGCAAACCTATTTTATATGTATCACATGATGAAGATGACGGGATGTGGCAATTTTTGTGTGGTTCAACACATGATATAGATGAAGCGAGAATGATATCTCTAAAAGAAGCGTTCGATTTAGATAATTCTATTGGTGTTCTTAAAGATATGCCATGTGGTTATTATGCAGAAAGAAACACGCAAAATGATAATTGGATTGTGAAAAAGAAAAAAATCCTAATGGACGAATAAGAGTTTAAGGAGGATGTATGAAGCTAAGTCATTCGGTAAGCGGTGCTGTTAGACAGTTTTCATATTGGATTGCAAATGGAACAGTGGGGCATCCATTGTTAGAAGGGATTGATTATTTTAGCGAGTTCAAAGAAAGTCCAAGTCTATTGGAAACAGTATATGCAATATTTATGAATAACCTTGAACTTGATGAAAATGGAGAGGTTCTAAATGCAAAATATGCAGAACACAGGGCTGCACAATATATTAAACAGTGGTGTGTAAAAGAATATATTGCTGAACCCACATTTGAAGGCTCAGAGGAGATAGAGTTATATTGACAAAGTGTTATTTATGGAAATTGTGAATTGGCTTTTTCCTTATCTGGAATCAGCCGGAAAATGACAGAAAAAGCCTGCCAAAGTTTATCTGATACAATAAGGAGAGCGGACAGAGAATGTTTCGCTCTTTTTTCTATATGAAAGAAGCAAGGAAATATGACAAGAAAATCCTGTGGTGCTATAATGGAGAAAGATGGACAAAATTCATATTTGTTTTTGACCTCATAGTTTAGCATTACGTTGCTTTGCTTGCATGTCTCTGGATTGCCCTGTATACTGTCATCAGTATACAGAAAGAAAAAGGGTTCCAGAGCACCCTCCGTGACAAGTCGTGTACTCTG
>DXIQ01000106.1 GCA_019112785.1 Candidatus Blautia stercorigallinarum | reverse complement strand
ATCATGATAACGAATTGATAACACTAGCAGAGACAGACCATAGAAACATGACAGTTGGAAACAAATAAAATCAAATAGAACCAAATATTCTATACAAAACTGTATAGAATTAGATTTGATTTTACGAGTTCGAATAGTGGGCAGATCCCCAGAAGCCTTATAAACAGCGGCTTCTGGGGATCTTTTTAATGCCCGTGATGTTATTGTGATGTTAATTTTGAATATTATACTCAATCCTTATTAAAATACTTTTATATTATCAGGCTTGCAATATCTGCACAGCTATCATATTTTTGCTTAATGAATTGTCCATTTAATATATGGATACTATATCTTCGCTTTTGATGATTACTTTGAATCCCTTAAGTAACTTACGTGACGGAGAGATTCTGGCAATTCCCCATCCTTTAAAGAGGAATATCTTAGAATACTCCAAGTGCTTTTCAGTAATATGGTATTCATTTGGATTAGTTCCATAACTGGCTTTGCATCTTTACAGATAATATTTGATAGAATGGATGATGGAACCATGATTTCTGGTACCAGCCTTTTCATTGCGTGATGCCACAAAAAATACCGGGTTTTTAAGAATTCGTATGCAGCCATATAAAGCATATATGCATACCGTCTCACATCATTTCCAGTCATGTGTTCAGATAATTCATGGGCAGTAGCGGCTATCCAGATGGCTGCGAGTTCCTCTTCGTTTCGGGCTTCTATTAACATTTCAGCAGTTTGAATCGTTCCTTTATTGGTAGGTTTTGTAAAATACAGAAACTCTATAGGATTTTCTTTGATCAGCCGTTTTCTTTCCTGAGCCTCCACAGATTCAAGCCAATCATATCCATAGATGTAACCATCTCGCTCGTATTTTACAAAGACCGTTTCAGCGGATACAGGATCTGTAAGCATTTTGGGAAAGGAATAGCAGCCCTCTTTCCAGAGCTCATAGGCATCTTCCCATTTTATCTGTTCAAACATAAACTTCCTCCATTCTCATTACATAGTTCTATTTTAATTTCCTTCAGACTAATAGAATTAATCTGTGTAAAACTGTTGCTCTGACCAATGAGAAAAATGATATGGGTGGTCTGGATCAAGATATTCATTAGAATATAAAGAACTGATGATATCCATATCGCCGAACAGATCAAATATCCATTCATCGGCGGCATTACCATCTTCAATTCCGTAGAATCCGTCATTAAGTTCAATCAGAGCAAAGGCTTCTTCACTGCAGAGATAGATGAGTAATTCTTCCATTACAGAATGCGCTGTCATCGGTAAGTTATTTTTGGCACGCATTCTCATTTCGCATAAGGAACATTTCATCCGATATAAAAAATCATAGTCATAATACATCAAAAACTGTTCCGGCAGACTGCTGCTTAGCCAAGAGATGTTTAGCTGTCCAATATGAGTTCCTGCGGGCAGAGAAGAAAGTTCGTCCATATCCTCTTTGATGTGGTCATACAGGATATCACTGCCAGCAGCAAAGGATATAGCTGCTTCAGCACCAAAACTATTTTCCAGAAACGTTGACCATGCCTCATGATTTTTAAATTCCTGAACAGAGATATTTTCAGTGTTTTCTCCGTCCTGATCCGGAAGGCTGTGCCACTTCAGAGCTTTACAGATTCCTTTGCATTTATCTTTGCGGATAGACTCGCCAGCTTCGTATCGATACCATGTTTTCGTCCCTACTCCTGCACGGAAAGCTGCTTCTTCAATGGTTAATCCAAGTTCATTCCGTCTGGATTTAATCTGCTTGGCAAGGGTTTCATTTCCTTTGATTATTTTTTGAACCATGATTATTTATCCTCCCTGCAAAAGTGACATGTCATATATAAGTTATTATGTTATAAATGCTGAGCATGGTCAAGAAATATTTGTAAGCAAACAAAAGATAGATGTGTATTATTTTGGAAGTATGGTTCAAAGCAGTATCTGCTGACGCAGCGGACATAGAAAGCGAGTAAAATAGTACAAAAACATGATGTAACCTGTTCGCTGTGAGGATAAAGATTCTATTATAGGATTAAGCAAAGTATGTGAGCAGTATATTATTGATGCAATGGATTGGAAAGCGAACATTATAGGTCTTGAACGGGTAGAAACGCCAGAAATACCGGTAGAAACGATCAGAGAAGCAGTCATTAACTCATATGGACACAGGATGTATAATAATAATCAGTGTAATGAAATTGATGTTTTTAAAGACAGGATTGAGATTCATACAACAGGTGGTTTCCCTAAAGGTCATACGCTGGAGAAATTTCTGGATGGCAGTAAGAAAGCAATTCGCAGAAATAAGCTGATGGCCTGTACTATTCAAAAGATATGGAAACGTTTGCTACCGGTTTAAAACGTATTAAGGATTTATGCGATGAGACCGGATGCAAGGTCAAGGCAGAGTTTAGAACTGAAAAGACGATTTTGTGGTTGTGTTTTATAGGAATTTTCGGGAAACATGGAAAAATGAGCAGAATAATACGAATGCAGAAATTCCAAAACATCAAAATGATGTTTTAAAAGATACTTTAGAAAAGCAGATAATTCGACTTTTGATCGAGCATAATAGGCTCAATCAAAAACAAATAGCTACAAAAACAGGCCGCTCCATAGCCTCCGTACAGCAGGTAATGAATATGCTTTCCGAACAGGGTAAGATTGTTCGTGAAGATGGAAAGCGTTTCGGATCGTGGGAAGTGAAGTAGGATTATATTGACAAAAAAGTCGTGTAAGCCACCAGATGAAATTTAATTTCTAAGGGAATAGATATCAATCATCATTTGGCAGCTGTATTTTCGTTTTTGACCGTGTGATTGAGGCGATTTGAGTTTACAGTGTTCATGGTGAAGTGTATAATTTGAGACAAACGAATGGGAATTTCCGGAGGCAATCAATGCTAAAACGAATTAACTACTCGGTGCAGTTCTAAAAAGCTGGCAGCAGGCTGTATCGAGGTTTGTATTTTGCTTATGTTGTCAGGAACTGCACCTATCAAGAATTTTATTATTCGAATGAAAGGAAAGCAGTTTTATGAAGAAAGCATATTTAAGGAATATTTGGAAACAGGAAGAAGCAGCAGCACATATTCATGGCTGGGACTTTTCACACATCCATGGCAGATATGAAGAAGAAAATGATCTGCCATGGGATTATGAAGAAATCGTAAGGCAGTATCTATATAGTGACCTGGATATTTTGGATTATGATACTGGCGGTGGCGAATTTTTGTTGTCTTTGAATCACCCGTATAGCAGAACTGCTGCAACAGAAGGTTATCCACCCAATGTTAAACTGTGCAGGGAAAAATTATTGCCATTGGGAATCCGTTTCAGGGAATGTCATGATCCGTCAAAAGTTCCCTTTGAAGATGAATCCTTTGATCTGGTTATCAATAGGCATGGTGATTTTGATGCGAGAGAATTGTTTCGATTATTACGTCAAAACGGGCTGTTTATTACAGAGCAGGTAGGTGGAGATAACGATAGGGACTTGGTGGAAATGGTATTACCCGAAACTGAGAAGCCATTTCCGCATTTGAATCTGACGGAACAGAGAAAACATTTTGAAGATGCCGGATTTGAAATTGTTCGGGCAGAAGAAGCGTATCGTCCGATAAAATTTTATGATGTGGGAGCGTTTGTCTGGTTTGCTCATATCATAGAATGGGAGTTCCCTGATTTTTCTGTAGATAAGTGTTTTGAACAACTCCTAAAAATGCAGAAGATGATTGATAAAGACGGCAGGGTTGAGGGAACCATTCATCGATATCTGATCGTTGCAAAAAAATAAATTTAGAGGAAATAAATAATGGAAATATCAAAAAGAGATTGGAAACTTTTCAGAGAAAAATTAGCAATTTGGCAGGAAAATTATATGGCCTGCCTGATCAGGGAGTATATTGCCCTGCTAAGCGATGAGGATAAAATAGCTTCTGACAGATTCTGGGAGCTTGACAGCAAAATCAGGACCGACAGATGTCATCCGGGAGTGATCCTGAATGTAAGAAAATCTGAAGCCATATACGATATTGTCCGGCTTATCCGGCTTGGAGTGATTACCTGTGATGATCTGTCTGATTTCAGCGAAGACTTGCAGCAGGCAGTAAAGCTGATTCTGGACAGATAATGAGAAAACTGAAATAGGATTATTCCCCAGGCAACGGGTCAAATGGGCATGTTTGCATGCCCATTTGGCGACTGTCGCGGATGCCAAATATTCTATGTTGAGCTTGTAGATGATGTAGGGGGTATAAGCGGTTTTTGCGAAATGCTGAGAACTATATGTGAATGTGATATGAATAATAAAGAGAAGTGGGAAAAAAGAGATAAAGGGAGACAGAGAATGAAAGACGAAAAACTGCAGGGAAATGAAAAGATTGAGGATGCCATTGAAGGGCTTAAGAAAGAGCCCACCCAGGAGATGCTGGCTCATACGCTGACGGTGATCCGCCGCCGGATGAAAGAAGAAGGTGAACTGATCGTTGCCGTGGAGCCCGGGGCGGGAGATTCTCAGCTTAAAGTTCATGGGATCCAGTTAGAGGACGGTACCAGTTGGTGGATGGCGTTTACCAGTTTTGAGGAAGAAATGAAAGGGACGGATAAGGTTATGTCTGCCTTTATGGGAAATATGAGACAGCTCTTTGAAGCAGTCTTAAAAACGGACGGGATAAAAGGGATCATCCTGAATCCCTGGAACCAGACGATCATGCTGGATAAGCATCTGATAGGGATTATTCTTGGGAAAACAGTATAAAAATGGATGAAAGGAGAGCCATGATTCTGGCGCTAAATAAAAGAAAATATGACGCAGCAGGAAAAGTTAAAGAAAATAGAGAATTTTGAAATTGAGATTAAGATCCCAATAGAAGATCCTGAAAGAATAATGAAGAGTCTGATGATCAGAGGGTTTCAAAAATACCAAAAAGTCATAGAAGAAGACATGTATTATAACAGTGAATATCATGATGTGAGAAAGCATGATGAAGCCCTGCGTATCAGAAAGACCAGGGATCTTTTTACCGGTAAGACCAGGGCTCAGATCAATTTTAAAGGGAAAAAAATGGATCAGATTTCTATGTCCCGGCGGGAGTATGAAACAGGTATAGAGGACCCGGATTGCATGGAGAAAATCCTGGGGGCTATTGGATTTACACGGGTAGCAGGTGTAAAGAAGACTCGGAATTACCTTCGGAGAGAAGAAATGACCGCATGTCTGGACCAGGTAGAAAATCTGGGAGATTTCCTGGAGCTGGAGGTCATTGTGAGAAAAGAAAATCTCAGGGAGAAATGTCTGGTTCAGATGAGAGAGATTTTGCAGGAACTGGGACTTTCCATGGACAATACAGTCAGGACTTCTTATCTCAGTATGCTCATGGATAAATAAGAAAATAAAAGGAGAAAAAAGATCATGGAGATAAAAATTGCGGTGATATTTCCGGGAGTGGGTTATCATGTGGATAAACCCCTTTTATACTACAGCAGGAAGCTGGCAGGACAGTATGGATATGAGATTGTTTGTGCAGACTACGGGAAGCTGCCTTCCGGCATTAAAGGTGACATGAAGAAAATGTATGAGGCCTATGAACAGGCCCTTGCCAATGTAACGGAAAAATTTGCAGACCTGGATTTTCATTCTTATGATCGCGTTCTGTTTATCTCCAAAAGTATCGGAACAGCTGTGGCGGCTTCTTATGATGCCCAATATGAAATTGGCGCCGGACATATCTATTATACTCCGGTGGAAGCTTCTTTCCAGGCAATCGGCACAGAGGGGATCGTCTTTCACGGGACCGGTGATGACTGGGCTAAGACGGAAGTTATTTCTGCAGAATGTGAGAAAAGAGGGCTGCCTCTATATCTGACAGAGCAGGCTAACCATTCTATGGAGACAGGAAATGCTCTCCGTGATCTGGAAATTTTAAAAACAATTATGGAGAAAACGGATCAGTATATCAAAGAATTTTCCAGCCGGTGACAGGTGCTGCATAAAAAGACTGGAAAATAGTATTATGAGGAATATGATAGGATAATGGCAGGAGGAATAGGGAAAATGAGTGATATAAAAGGATGCCAACAGGCGGCAGAGAGTCTGTATGAGCGTTTTGAGTTCCGGTATATCCGCTCGGAGGAAGGAGACCAGGCAGCACGGATCGAACAGGTCTGCTTTCCACCCAACGAAGCATGCACGGAGAAAATGATGAAAGACCGGGCGGCTGCGGCTCCAGAGATGTTCCTGACGGCGGTTGACAGAAAGAACGGATTACTTGCGGGATTTCTATGCGGCCTGGCAACCGATGAAGTCAGTTTCCGGGATGAATTTTTTTATGACAATACGTTGTACCAGCCTGAGGGAAAAAATGTGATACTGTTGGGACTGGATGTCCTTCCGGAATACAGGGGCCAGGGTCTGGCAAGAGAACTGATGCATATCTACCTTCAAAGGGAAAAAGAACGGGGAAGGAAGATGGCAGTCCTCACCTGTCTGGCTGATAAAATTCCTATGTATGAAAAAATGGGATTCACCAGTCATGGACTGTCTAAGTCCACCTGGGGAGGCGTGCCCTGGTATGAGATGAGTTGTGCGCTGAATGATTAATGGTTATTTAAGAAAAGAAACCAGAAGGATTTTGTATGTTTATATACATTAATAGAGAAGGGGGAGCAACAGGAAATTGATTGCTGTTTTGGGAGCTTGAACCAGGGAGAGAGATTCACGAAATTAGAATCCTATAGAAAAAATATCTGAATTATTCCCTCTGATATCTTTCTGTTTTTAGGCATATTGGAGGGAATGATCCGGAAATAGAATTCAGCATTTTTGCTAATTGAGAAACAAGCAAGTTTATGATATGGTAAAGATACATTTCGAAGGCAGATCAGCCAGTATTCCCCAATTATAAAATTTTATGAAATAGATATTCTTAAACAATTCTATATTTTCTTATCAATGACATGAATCCCCTTTTTGAATTATTGAAACATAAAAAAGTACAGATTTGCTTCTATAAATATACTATATAGCTCATAAATCGGTGCAAAAAATAGATTTGATTTTTTCATTGAATGAGTGTTCATCTAAAATTCAGATATAGTTAAGGTTTGTAAATGTCTGAATGGACAGGGAGCAAGGCTGGGTTCCGTACAAATTAATGAATGAGAGTGTATAAAAATGAATTTTTTAACAGCAGTCCTCACAGATGTAGGAATTAGAAAAAAAACAAATCAGGATTCTATATTGTTGGAAACAGCGGCTACAGATTATGGGCAGGTACTGTTAGGAGTTATCTGTGATGGTATGGGCGGCCTTGAAAAAGGCGAGGTTGCCAGCGCCATTTTAGTTAAGGCTTTTTCCGACTGGTTTCACAGGGAGTTTCCCCGGATCTTATACAGCGGGATTGAAGCAAATGTTGTGAGACAGAGTTGGACAGATTTAATCTTAGAACAAAATCAGAAAATTAGTGAATATGGGCTGAGCTGTAATGCCAGTCTTGGAACTACTGCAGTGGCTTTGCTGCTGGTAGAGAATGTTTATTATATCATCAATGTGGGAGATTCCAGAGTTTATTACCTGAAAGAAGGAATAAACCAGATGACCGCAGATCAGACTTTTGTACAAAGGGAAATGGATTTGGGAAGAATGACTCTTGAGGAGGCGAAGATACACCCGAAGAGAAATATGCTGCTTCAGTGCGTAGGCGCCAGCAGTGTGATCGAACCGGATTTCTATGTAGGCGAATACCAGCCTGATTCCGTGTTCATGATGTGCTCCGACGGGTTCCGCCATGTAATACAGCCTCAGGAGTTTTATGATAGATTGAAACCTGAGCTTATGGCGACGGAAGAAAAAATGAAAGAAGCAGCTGTATATTTCACAGAGCTTAATAAGTCAAGACGAGAAGAAGACAATATTTCAGTTGCTTTGATCCGGGCATACTAGGGGGAAGACATATGCTTGAAATTGGTTCTTTAGTGGATGGAAAATATAAAATTTTAAATAAGATCGGCCAGGGAGGAATGAGTGTTGTTTACCTGGCTATGAATGAAAGGGCAAATAAGCAGTGGGCCATCAAGGAGGTACGTAAAGATGGTGTACAGAACTTTGAGGTGGTAAAGCAGGGACTGATTGCAGAGACCGAAATGCTGAAAAAGCTGAGCCATCCCAATCTGCCCAGTATTATCGATGTGATCGATGGAGACGGAACCTTTCTTATTGTCATGGATTACATAGAAGGGCGCCATCTGGAAAGCGTTGCGAAAGAATATGGAGCTCAAAGCCAGGAAGATGTGATCGAATGGGCAAAACAGCTCTGTGATGTGCTTTCTTACCTTCATTCCAGAAAGCCGCCGATTATCTACCGGGATATGAAGCCGTCCAATGTCATGTTAAAACCGGATGGAAAGGTTATGCTTATTGATTTTGGTACGGCCAGAGAATTTAAGGAAAACAGTGTGGCGGATACCACATGTCTGGGAACCCAGGGATACGCAGCGCCGGAGCAGTATGGAGGCCATGGACAGACCGACGCCAGAACCGACATTTATTGCCTGGGAGCAACTCTTTACCATCTTCTCACCGGACATAATCCCAGTGAGCCGCCTTATGAGATGTATCCGATCCGGTATTGGAATCCGGAACTTTCCTCCGGCCTGGAGGAGATCATTCTGAAATGTACCCAGAAAAATCCGGATGACCGCTATCAGAATTGCGGCGGGCTTTTGTATGCACTGGAACATTATAATGAACTGGATATCGAATATAAAAGGAAACAGACTTTAAAATGGAGGGCCTTTCTGTGCAGCGCAGCGCTGACTGTTGTGGCCGGCGCAGGAGCGACGGGGTTTAAAATTGCAGAAAATACAGTGACGGCAAGTACCTATGAGACATATGTGGAAGAAGCGGACAATCTTGCGTCCACAGATCCAGAACAGTGCATTCAGTATTATAAAAATGCCATTGCCTTAAATCCTTCCGACGGTTTAGCTTATGAGAAGCTGTTGAATTTCTTTCTGTGGGAACATAATGACAGTGCTCAGGGAGATACCGGAAATGAAGCGGCCAGCCAGCAGATTACCTGTGTATTTTCAGATGCAGAGGAACAGGAGATACGAAAAGTGCTGGGAACAGAGGAAAACAAGAATCGAAGGAATGAGGAATATCTGAAAGCAAATGTAGAGGATTATGATAAATTTGCCTATGACCTGGGAATTGCCTATTACTTTTCCTATAACGGAACCGGAAATAAAGGCGCAGCCAGAAAATGGCTGGAGATTGCCTCAGAGGCAGAGATTACAGAGAAACTTAATGAGGCAAATATCAATCGTGCGGCAAATCTTTATAAGATTTCGGAATACTATGACAGCCTGGGAATGCGGAATCAGGCAGGAGACTCTAGGGTATCCTATGCGGATTACTGGAGAGACCTGCAGAAAACAGTAGAAGATGATTCGGCGAGTGGAAATAATGTAAACATACTTCTGGCATATAAAGAAATGACATTTCAGATCGCTGATAATGCCGCTAACTTTAAGAGTGCAGGAATTACCCGGCAGCAGATGGAAAATGAACTGGATCATGCTGTGGAGGCTGTGGGCAACATGAAAATCGTTACCGGCTCGGCCAATGCGGAATATGAACAGGAGCTGAAGTACAATCTGATCGAGAGTCTGGGCTTTGCCAGGAACATTGTGCATTCTACTTTTAACAGAGAGAATCTGGCGATAGATATACAGGGAGGGGAGCAGGATGCAGCGGATACAGCAGCAGATTAATATGTTTCACACCTTGTTTTATGTGTGTCTGGGATTGTGCATTGTTTTTCTCATATTAAGTGTGACCTTTTTCTTTAAATTTGATATACGGAATATATTCAACGCCAAGACCGGCCGTTCTGTGAGAAAAACTGTACAGAGCATGGAAGAAAAAAATGCTCGTACCAGTTCACTGAGAAGACCGGCAGGAAGAGGGTATACAGGTACGCTGGCAAGGTCAGGGGGAATTGGAAGAACCGGCGGACTTGGAAAGTCCGGAAGTCTCAGCCCAAGCAAGAGACTTGGAAAAGTTCGGAAGGCAGACATGAACGAGCTGATCCAGCCCCCCTCCAGGCCTACAGAAGCTTTGCAGACAGAACAGAAAAACACTAGCAGTATGGAGACACAGGTATTAAGCTCGGAAGACTTAGTTCCTACTTTGGAACAGATACAGAAGGAAACAGACCAGAGCTATGGAATGTTCCGGATTGAAAAATACACAATGCTGATACATACAGACGAGGTGGTGTGACAGATGAAGAACTTGCAGGACTTAGAGAAAAGATTCCTGATCACAGTCGGGTGCTTTTTCCTGATTTCCATTGCGCTGTTTTTACTGCCTTTATACGGCAGAGGGGAGACGGGAATAAAGAAAGGAATAGGAACTCTGGCAGGGATTTTATTCTGGGCAGGAATCCTATCCGGCTGCGTCAGTTATTTTTTGATGTATCGGAAATATAAGGAGACATTGGCAAAAAGACTTCCACAGAGCAGGATTCCTTCCTGCCTGAGAGTATGGGAAAACCCGGTGGCTATAGGAATTGACATTTTATTCCTTATAGGCCTAATCGGAGCCGTCTATTGCAATATGACAATAGGCGCTAACCGGATTTTGGATTTCTTATCCTTGTTTATAACAATCACATGCTTTTATTTACACTTCCTGGTAACAGGAAAGGTATTCCAATATTTAGCACAAGTAAAAAGGAAAAAAGGAGTTAAGGAGAATGAAAGGAAAGCGAACATGTAAAGAACGGATACTGGCTTTCATGCTGACCTTTGCCATGGTAGTGGGAATGGTCATGGAACCTGTACAGCTGCAGGCGGCAGCAGTAGATGGGGAGCCAGTGCAGGAAGAAATCGTGACAGAAGAACCTGTGACTACAGAAGAATCTGTGCCAGCGGAAGCATCTCTGGAAGCATCAGATGAAAGCAGTACATTTAACGAGGCTGGTGATGAGAATGCAGTTACAGAACTTGATGCAGGAGATGGAAGCGAAGACGGGACTGAAACTGATGAAGGTGGAGAAGAGCCAGACGGAACTACAGAACCTGGAGAAGAACCTACTGAACCGAGTGAAGGAGGAGAAGAGCAGCCGCCTTTGGAAAAGGAGTATGAAGTAACGATAACAGCTCCTGATGGCCCATTTTATATAGGGGAAACCTGCGAAACACCGTTTACAGCAACGGTGCGAGAAACTACAACAGGTATCATCATAGAAAATCCTAATATTGAGTGGTCTTGTACAACACAAAATGCATCTATCAATCCTACGACAGGAATATTAACTATCCATACAGCAGGAGAAGTCACTATTGTTGCTACATGGAAAAGTTATGATATAGAAAAAAGTAGTAGTGTGACTATCAACAATGTTCAAGTACGCCCTATGTATAGTATAAAGGGGAAAGTGGTGGACATTTTTGAAAGTGAACCTATTGCCGATGCAAATGTGGATTTGATTTCTGTGGAAGGCGACAGTGAAGGAACAACCGTAGGCTCTGTATTCACAGAAAAAGATGGAAGTTTTTCCTTAGATAATGTTCGAGGGGGAAAAGGAACAAGTTATAAGATTGTAATTTCAAAAGAAGGAAAATATAAGACAAAAGAAATCGAGAATCAATTTGTTGATTTAGAGAAAGATTTTGATTTGGGAAATATAAGTTTAGAAACATCTGAATCGATTTCTCTGGAGGGAATTTCTGCAGAAGAAACCATAACTTTAAAAGTCGGAGATGTGAAAAATATAGGTGTAAATTGCCCTGAAGGATGGAGGGTAGAGGTTACGTCAGAAGACTCGAATATTGTAACGGCTGTCTATAGTGATGGACAAATAACATTGAATGGAATAAATGCAGGCGAAACCTCGTTAATGATTTCAGCTCATGGTCAGAACATTGAAATAGAAGTAACGGTAGAGAAATATGGAAATATTACCGGATCAATTCAAATAGTAGATCAATCGGAAAGTTACCAAGTACATGATCAGATTACGATTGAAGCCGAGTTTTTCTCAAACAATATTTCTATAAATGATGCTAATAAAATTGTATCTTTTAGAGTGTTTTATCCGGATGGGACTGAACATCCGACTGAACCCCAAGATGTTTCGCTTTCAGGTGGGAAAGCAACGACATCATTTACGTTTCCATACGCAGGAAACTATACAATTTATTGTGCTTTAGAAGAAGATGGAAAATATGCAGAAAGATGTGAAACATCAATAACGGTGGCTAACGTAGTTCCACTAGAGAGCCAGAAAATTGAGTCTATTGATCAACCGGAAGAGCCTATTGGTACATATGGGGATAATGAAGGGGATACAACGAAGATTGAGTTTACAGCAACTGTCGCTGATGTAAACAGTACTGATTTACGCAAGGGATGGACAGTAACCTCCGATGCGATTGAGGGGTATACTGTCACAATCAATCCAGATAGTATCAAAAAGAACGAGAACGGGTTATTCAACGTAAGCGGATATATTAATTTAAAACCTTCTAAAGCAGGAAACAATCTTAATTTAACACTTACATACAGCCATACAGATGATAAAAATCAACAAGTCTATGGAGATGCAACGAATAGCACAACTTTTTCAATCAACCAGAAACCCTTGCATGTGACGGACATTACATTTGAGAACAAAATCTATGATGGTACAACTAATGTAGGAATCCAATCAGTTACATTCGATGAAGAGGATATTGTAGAAGGCGATAAAAGTGAGATTGTAGCAGACATAAATGGACAGACATTTCAGTTAGCTACTGCTACTAGAGATGATAAAGATAATGTAAAAGAGGGAATATCATACCTACCATGGCAGGATGAAATCCAGTGGGATGAAGAACAGACAGGTACGATTTCTTTAGTAAATGACGCTATGAATGACAATTATCTGATTGTTAAAGGCGAAGAGATTGGCGAGAAGGGTTTTACCTGTGAAATCAAACGCCGTCCGATTTATCTGGAAGTCTCAGATGGAACAAGAGAATATGGTACAGACCTTCCGGAAGATCAGAAAAATGTAGAACTGAAGGCCTACGATAAAGATGACAAATCGGGTATTGTAGATGGGGATAAAGTAGAGGATAACATTACAGTTATTGATACAAAACCGGAGGCTTTGGTACAGGAAGCTGCATATGCATATGCTCTAAAACCATCTATATTAGATGAAAACTCCGAAAACGGTCAGATTATTGAAGGGACGGACAGTGTAGTAAACAGCGCAAATAAAAATTACTGTTACAAAATAGACACAGATGATCAGGGGAATCCTTTATTCGGAGACCTTACTATTACAGAAAGAACGTTAACAAAAAACAATATCCATGATTTTGTATCTTATGAGGGTGATATTTTTACAGACCAGGAAAATAGTAATCTCTGGGTAAGAGGAAATCTTGCAGGAGATAGTACAGCATATGGAATATGGGTAAAAATTAATTCTGACAATTCCTTATTCGATGCTATAAAAATTACTGCTGTGTCACCATTAGATAGCGAAGAGAGCATGGAATCTGAATATGATAAGAAAATAGGGGATAATAGAAAAATTTCCTTTAATACTTCAGAAAAGATTGACTCTGTAGGACAAAAAATTATATTTGAGCTTTATAAAGATACTGTCCTTTGCTCAAAGCCTTATACACAAACGGTATATATAGATACGAAAGCACCGTCTGTAACATTTGAAGATCTGGTCGGAGAAAATACTCCGCTGGACAGTATCATCAGTGCAATTAGCTTTGGCAACTATAAGAATACGTTATTTTCAGTGCCGGTAACAGTTCGTGATAATGGTTCAGGAAAAAGAAACTTTGATCAGGTTGTTCTGGACGTAACTGATGATATTTCAAAAGAAGAACTTTGCACTGTCTTAAACGGATTAAGTGAAGAGGACTGGGACAGCGGCACGGAAGGCGTACCGATTCCTGTTGGGAAAGGCGAGAATGAGGAGACAATAGAAGGATATTATGTTGCAGCAGTCAGAACGTATGATAACCTGGGAAATACTCTGATCTATGCGTCAAACGGTATTGTTATTGAGAATAAAGAGCCATCTATTCAATTTCCCGCTGATCTTGATTATAGATATAATCAGGAGTATTTAGAAAAGGCTATTGAAATAGATGATATTACCGTGACAGACTATGATGTTAAAGAGACAGAATATGTAAGCTCTGGTATAAACAATATTCAATATGTAATTTATCAGGGAACTGAAGAAAATAAAATCAGTGAAGCTATGGTTTATTCTACAGAAAATGATACCCAATACAGCTATGAAAGACTGCGGGATAAAAATGGCGAGCCTTTGAAAATCGCATTTAAAGGCGTATTAGATATTAAGAACTTAGGGGACAAAGAAAAAATACTGGCAGATCACAATGATGTATATCTGAAAGTTATGGCAACAGATAATTCAGGAAAGACTGTTTCTGCAGTTCAGCAGTTAACTATCGATTTAACCAGCCCTGAAGTTAATGTTCAGTATACCAATGAACCGAATACTTCTGTACAGAACGGTACATACTTTAATGGAAACAGAAAGGCTGTTTTATCCATTAAAGATAGAAATATTGTTCCGGGACAGATTTATTTCAACTTGACTCTTACAGATAAGAAACTGAACGAGACTTATACCCTGGATTCTGCGTCCATTGAACAGCTGAGAGAATTAACAGACGTAACACCGAAACCTCAGAATGTATTCAGCAGCATTTCTACGGAAATGAAGGATTTAGGTGATGGGGTCCAGCAGATGGACATTGTCTTTGTCTTCAATGGCGAGGATAGATACGAAGTTAATTTTTCCTGTGTAGATGGATTAGGCAATGGAAACGATAATGTTTCTTATTCCACGGACGTAACAGAGGCGGCAAATCATGTATTTACGATTGATAAAACCAGTCCTGTGATCAAACAGATATATACCGCAGGAGGAACAGAAATTTCCCTGCAGCCGGGAGAACCTTATTATGTACAGTCTCCGGTATACTACACTACTTATGTTGATGAACATAATTTTGCAGGTGAAGGACTAGACTTTGGCGCTGTTTCACAGACTGAGATTAGTAGAAATACAGATGGAGCATGGAATCCGGATGATCTGATGCAGGATAGTTCTCAGTGGGCAGAAAACGGCGTGAATGGTATTACCGAACAGTGGAAATACACATTTACCTTTGAAGCACAGGGCGCATACAGACATTTCTTTGAATACAAAGATTTAGCAGGTAAACCGGCCATCTATGTAGACTCTAATGGAAATGAGATTTCCAATACAGACGCGCTCTTTACCATTGACTGGACTCAGGCTACAGGTTCTGTTTCCATTAATGGCTTTGGTTTCTGGGAGACATTCTTACATAATATTACTTTTGGACTGTTTAACCCAGGTTCCGTAGATGTAGAGATGAATGCGGAGGATTATACATCTCCACTTTATGCGGTGCAGTATTTCAGAACGCCGGATCCTATGAGTCTGGAACAGCTGGAAAACTATGACTGGAGCAATACCAGCTATATGGATCCTTCTGAAGACGGATACAAAGCTCATGGTGCATTTACAGTAAATCCAGATGAGCAGTTTGTTGTTTACATGAAGGTTACAGATTATGCAAATAACGTATCCTATTTCAGCTCCGACGGTATGATCGTGGACAGCACCAAACCTGCCCCGGTAGTTACCATTACCAACCTGAGCCAGTCTCAGAACGGAATCTTCAACGAAGACGTTACTCTTCAGATTGATGTGGAAGATCCTTACGCAGGGGATACATATTCCGGACTGGAACGTGTATGGTATACCGTTTCCGCTTCTGGAAATGTAAATACCAGCGAAACCATTGAACTGTTGAACAGCAGCAACCGGGTACAGAGCAATCAGACATTCAGTCAGGTAGTTACAGTGCCGGCAAATGTATATAACAGTAATGATGTGAAGGTTCAGGCCTTTGCGGTAGATTTTTCCGGAAACCAGGGCGAGAGTGAGGTTACAGAAATGAAGATTGATGTGACCAATCCCACAATTTCTGTTTCCTGGGATCTGAATAATCCGCTGAACGGAAGCTTTTACAAGGATACCCGAACAGCCACGGTCACTGTAACAGACAGGAACTTTGATCCGAATAATGTAAGGTTCAGTATTACCAATACAGACGGAACAGAAGCCAGCATCGGCGGATGGAGCAGCAGCTCTGATATTGGAGTATCCGACAGCGCTACAAGTACCTGCCAGGTAGCCTTCCCGGCAGAAGGTGATTATACCTTTACACTGGGCTGCACAGACCTTGCAGGCAACAGCACAGAATACGGACAGACCGATGAGTTTACCATTGATAAGACCGTACCGGAGATTTCTGTTTCCTATGATAATAACAGTGCAAGAAATGGAAATTATTACAACGAAGCTCGTATAGCCACTGTAACTGTACGGGAGCACAACTTCAATGCCGCAGACGTAAAAGCAGCGATCACAGCCAGCCTGGAAGGGAGAGGCATTTCCGCTCCGTCCATCAGCGGATTCTCCGGAAACGGCGACGTCCATACGGCGACTGTGACATATGGAATAGACGGTGACTATACCTTTGATGTGGAATACACAGATATGGCCGGAAATGCAGCGGCTGAGTATACGCCGGACGATTTTACAGTAGACCTTACAGAACCGGAAATCGAGATCACCGATGTAGCAGACAAATCTGCGAATAATGATGTGGTATCTCCAAGGGTAAAAGCTACAGACGTAAACTATGACGCTAAGAATGTAACGGTAACTATTACAGGCGCTAATAATGGAAAAGTAAATATTGGAAATGTGGTATCCGCTATCGAAAATGGCCAGACCATGAAGTTTAATGATTTTGCAAGGCAGGAGAAGATGGACGACCTGTATACCCTTACTGCTAAGGCGGTAGATATGGCAGGAAACGAGAAAGAAGAATCCATTCGCTTTTCTGTAAACCGTTATGGATCTGTATACGTACTGGATAATGACACAAAAGACTGGCTTGATATAAAGGATTATACCTACATTAATGAAGAGAAAGAAGTGGGCGTGATCGAATACAATGTAGACAGCATCGAAAACAGGCAGATCACAGTAAACCGGGATGGAGAAATGACAAACCTGAAAGAAAAGACAGATTACAAGGTGACCAGTTCCGGAACAGAAGCACAGTGGAAGGAAAATCATTATATTCTAGATGCCCCAAATTTTGCAACAGAAGGAAAATATTCTGTAATCTTCAGTACTCAGGATAAAGCCGGCAATGTTATGAATAATAGGAGCGTTAAGAAGAGTGATCAGAATCTTCCCATAGAATTTGCAGTAGATAAAACAGCACCTACGGCAGTTGTTACCGGAGTAAAGGATGGAGGCACATACAGAAGCACGGAACAGCTGATGACTATAGACGCCAAGGATAATCTGGCATTGAACGAAGTGATTGTATCTATAAATGGAAAGAACGAGATATATAAAGCAGAAGAACTTAAAGAGAAAAATGGGATTATACAGGTGAAAATTCCTTCTGCTTATCACTTTCAGAAAATAGAAGTAACTGCCTCAGATGCTGCAGATAATATACTTGGACAAATGCAGGTGAAAGGGAGAGGAAGGCCGGTTGCCTTAAGCGTATTGGTGACCCCAAATATTGCAGTTCAATATTATATGAATAAACCTTTTTTCTGGGGAACTGTTGCTGCCTTTATAGCAGCGGCCGGAGGAGCCGCTTTGGGAATAAAAAGGAAAGAAAGGAAAGAAAAAACAGAAAAGTGAAGCAGAAAAATTAGGATGTAAATTTTGGGATTTTTATGTCGGATTTTAATAAAATCAATCTTGACAAGTAAAGATTAGCATAGTATACTAGCTGAATAATTGATTCCTTAGAGTAAGAATGTACTTTTTGTATCAAAGGTGCAAAGGTTTTTTGTAGAAAAAATGCTTTAATAAAGTGTAGCGATAAAATTTTATAGCAATATATTGGTATTTGCTCTTAAAAGGGTTAAATATAATTTTTAAGTAAAGGAGTAATGGAGGATGAAAAGAAAATGGACAGGTGTTGCTTTACTTTGTGCAGCCGCAATGTTTCTGTCGGCGTGTGGCGGCTCAAATACATCTGGAACAACAACTGAAAACAACAGCGCCTCAGAACAGGCACAGACAGAAAATACTGCTTCGGCCGGAGATAAAGTTGTCCGGGTGGCAGCGGTGGACCCGCAGGTTGCCCTGGATCCTCAGCAGTATACATATAGTATTGTTATGAAGATTACCGACAACGTTACCGAGTCTTTGTTAAAAAGCAATGCTGATGGAAGCCTTGAACCGGTTCTGTTAGCTAAGCTGCCTGAAATTTCTGAAGATCAGATGACATACAGCTTTGAACTTCTTCCGGATGTTAAATTTCACAACGGAGAGGTCATGAAAGCTTCAGATGTGAAATATTCTTATGAGCGCCTGATCAAGATGGCAAAGATGGCAACACTTCTGGAAAATGTGCAGGGATATGATGAATTAAGTGCAGGAACTGCAGATGAGTTATCTGGTTTCCAGATTCAGGACGATACTCATTTTACAATTACATTAAAGAAAGCATATGCGCCGTTCTTATCAGTTCTTTCTACTGCATATACAGCAATCTATCCGGAACAGGCGTGTGAAGAAGCTGGAAATGACTGGGGTATGAAAACCTTATATGGTACAGGTCCTTTCAAGATGGACAGTTACCAGTCAGGTGTAGGCGTGACTTTATCAAGATTTGAGGATTATCATGACGGTCCTGTTAAATTAGACGGCGTTGATTACAAATTTATCGAGGATGTCAATACGCAGGTTCTTGAATATCAGGCAGGAAATGTAGATTATGTAGATGTAGATCCATCTGTTTACCCGATCTACTCAAGCAATGAAACACTGAAAGACCAGATGCATGGATTCCAGCCTATAGGATGCTACAGTCTTACAGTTAATGCCAATACATATCCGGATCCTAAAGTAAGAGAAGCGATTGCGCTTTCTATTGACAGAGCTGCTATCTGTGACAGTATTTTGCACGGAACAGCAACCGTTCCTACATCTTATATTCCAGAAGGTGTTATCGGACATGACGATTCCCTTACAGAATTCGAGTATAATCCGGAACGTGCAAAAGAACTTCTTACGGAAGCTGGTTATCCAGACGGTATCGATCTTAGAGTAACAGTAAATACAAAATATGCCGGAAATGTTGCGATTGCAACGGCATTCCAGGAACAGGCAAAAGAAGCTGGAATCAATGTAGAAGTAGAACAGGTAGATTCAGCAGCCTGGTCAGACATGAAGGCTTCCGGCGGTGTAGACTGCGGTATTTCTAACTGGTATGTAGATTATCCTGATCCTGAAAGTATGCTGTACCCGATGACAAAGACAGATACAAACTCAAGTTTCTGGCATAATGATGAATTTGATCAGTTGCTTGAAGCTGGAATTGCGACAACAGATACTGATGAACGCCAGGAAATCTACGCCAAAGCTGAACATATCATGACTAGAGAAGACTGGGCAACAACACCGTTATATAATGAAACGAAATTCTATCTGTTAAATCCGAAGATCACTGGATTTGAGGTTGATTCTACATTCCGTATGTTCTGGAAGGATGCAGATATTCAGTAATTGTAAGTTTGAAAAAGGGGAATCTCCTGATTGTGTGATTTCCCTTTTTTTCGCTTTAATCGCTTATTACATTTTATACCGGCGATGTCGCTGGAAGCTAAAAAGAAAAATAAATTGACAGGAGGGAAAAAATGTTATCATACACTATTAAACGATTAGCACAGACTGTCTTTGTTCTTTTTGGAATCAGTCTGATCACTTTTGTCCTTCTGCAGATTGTTCCCGGAGATCCGGTAGCACTCATGCTGGAAAAAAGGGCTGATCCTGAGACAATCGCAAAAGTAAGGCATGAATTGGGATTGGATCTCCCATATTATGTGCAGTATTTTAATTTCATTAAAGGTGCCATTCATCTGGATTTTGGTACATCCTATTTTACAAATGAAGTTGTATCTGAGGCTTTGTTCCGCTGCTTTAAAGTGACATTTAAACTGGCTTGTATGTCCTTTGTTTTTTCAGCAGTAATCGGTATTCCGGCTGGTATCTTCTCTGCTGTGAAAAGAGGTAAGGGAATCGATACAGTAGTTATGATCTTGTCTATTATCGGCGTATCTGCGCCGGCATTCTGGGTTGCGATCATTCTTCAGATTATTTTTGGACTGAAATTAAATCTTTTTCCTATTTCCGGTTTTGATTCTGTAGCTTCCTATGTACTTCCGAGTATTGCTCTTGGCGCCAGATATGCGGGAAGTATGGCGAGAATAACAAGAACAAGTATGCTGGAAGTCATGGGACAGGATTATATCCGTACTGCGAGAGCAAAAGGCGTGAGAAAATGGGCGGTTATTTTAAAACATGCCCTGAAAAATGCATTGATCCCTATCGTTACTTTGATCGGAACAGATTTCGGTTACATGCTGACTGGTTCCATGCTTATTGAAAAAGTCTTCTCAATTCCCGGAATTGGTAAACTGGCAGTAGACGCAATGTCTAACAGGGATCTCCCACTGCTGGAAGGAACAGTTATGTATATCGCATTTGTCTTTGTTATTGTAAACTTAATCGTGGATTTATCATATGCATTCCTGGATCCAAGGATCAGATATGGGAAAGGAGTAGTATGAGCAAGAAAATTTTTGGATTTTTTAATAAGCAGAAACAATTCGAAAAAGAAGTTTTGGAAAATAACATGCAGTATTCCAGTTTTTATGGAGACAGCTTTAAACAGTTAAAGAAGAATAAAATTGCAATGTTCTGTGCAGGCGTTATCATAGTGCTGATTTTGATCGCAATTTTTGCACCTCTGATCGCACCTTATGATCCTACATATCAGGATTATGCCGCAGTTCTTGCAGAGCCGAGTATGGCACACCCTTTTGGAACAGATGAGTACGGAAGAGATATTTTATCACGTATTATTTATGGTTCCAGGGTATCCATCAGTATCGGTATTGTAGCTCAGATTGTTGCGTCTTTGGTAGGCGTAACACTTGGTTCTATTGCAGGATATTACGGAGGAAAAATCGACAGCGTGATTTCAAGGATCATGGAAATCTTCCAGGCATTTCCAGACCTGATCTTCGCTATGGCAATCATGACATTTATGGGAAAAGGTGTAGTTAATCTGTTTATTGCTTTGGGACTGCTGACATGGGTAAGGACGGCCAGAATGATCCGTGGATCCGTTATGCAGTTGAAAGAGAAGGAATATATTGAAGCCAGCCGGGCAAGCGGAGCGACTACATATTGGATCATAATGAAGGGGTTGATCCCGAACTGTCTGTCAACAATCATTGTCCTTGTAACTCTCGGTATTCCAAATGCTATTATGTATGAAGCATCTTTGAGCTTCCTGGGTATCGGTATTGTGCCTCCCACACCGTCATGGGGAAATATGATCAGCGCGGCTCAGACATTTATCAATTACCGTCCGTTATACAGCATTATGCCCGGTGTTGCCATTATGATCACAGTTATCGCATTTAATATTTTTGGAGACGGATTAAGAGACGCTTTGGATCCAAAGCTTAAAAACTAAAGGAGGCATAGATAATGGGAGAAAAAATTCTTGAAGTGAACCATTTAAAAACATATTTCCACACAGATGCCGGACTTTCCAAAGCAGTGAATGATGTGTCCTTTTTTGTGGAAAAAGGTAAGACCCTCGGGATTGTAGGGGAATCAGGATGCGGTAAGAGTATTACTTCTTTGTCGATTATGGGTCTGGTAGAGACTCCGCCCGGAGAGATTGCCGGCGGCGAGATCATTTTTGAAGGCGAAGATCTGCTGAAGAAAAATGAAAAAGAGATGAGTAAGATCCGTGGAAAGAAAATCGCTATGATCTTCCAGGAACCTATGACATCCTTAAATCCTGTGTTTACTATCGGACAGCAGCTTGTGGAAACTTTGATGCTCCATGAAGAAATGACAAAAAAACAGGCGAAAGAACGCGCCATTGAAATGCTGAAGATGGTAAAAATACCTCTGGCAGAAAAACGTTTTAACGAATATCCCCATCAGCTTTCCGGAGGTATGCGTCAAAGGGTTATGATCGCTATGGCGTTATGCTGTAATCCGGATCTGCTGATCTGTGATGAGCCTACCACAGCTTTGGATGTGACTATCCAGGCTCAGATCCTTGATCTGATTAATGAACTGAAGGAAAAAACCGGCACATCTGTTATGATGATCACTCATGACCTTGGTGTTATTGCAGAAATTGCTGATGATGTTATGGTCATGTATGCGGGAAAGATTGTTGAACGGGCTACTTGTGATCAGATTTTTGAGAAACCAATGCATCCCTATACTTATGGATTAATGCAGTGTATTCCAAAACTGGATGATGATGATACAAAACGGTTAAGCGTTATAGAAGGTATGGTCCCAAGCTTTGATGATATGCCGAAAGGATGTGCTTTCTGTCCGAGATGCAAGGAAGCACGGGAAATATGCAGACAGAAAATGCCGGAACTTGCAGAAGCCGAAGGTCGAATGGTCCGCTGCTTTAAGTATACGCAAGAATGGGGGGAAAGTGCTGAATGAATGAAAAAAGGATAGAAACGCCATTATTGGAAGTAAAGCATTTGAAGAAAATGTTTCCTGTGAAATCAGGCTTTTTGTCAAGGGAAAAGTCATCGATCAAAGCGGTTGATGATGTGTCATTTTCATTGATGCCGAAAGAAACTCTGGGAGTTGTTGGAGAGTCAGGCTGCGGAAAATCTACCATGGGAAGATCTGTGTTAAGACTGATCGAGCCTACTTCGGGTGAAATCATCTACAAAGGAAAAGATTTCATGAAAACCACAGGTAACGAATTAAGAAAAATAAGATCTGATATGCAGATTATTTTTCAGGATCCATATGCCTCTCTGAATCCCAGAATGACTGTGGGGGAAGTTATTGCAGAGCCCCTGAAGATACAGAAAAAGTATTCTTCGAAAGAAGAGATCAGGGAGCATGTTCTGAAAACTATGTCTGTGGTAGGATTAAACCAGAAATATTATAACCGGTATCCCCATGAGTTTTCCGGCGGCCAGCGCCAGAGGATCGGCATAGCCAGAGCTATTGTGCTGGGGCCATCTTTGATTGTCTGTGATGAACCAGTGTCTGCGCTTGACGTATCTATACAGTCTCAGGTACTTAATCTTCTGACAGACCTTCAGGAGTCCATGGGAATGGCATATATTTTTATTTCTCATAACTTAAGTGTGATCAAGCATATTTCAGATAGAGTAATGGTTATGTATCTTGGCCATGTAGTAGAAATGGCGGATAAGAAAGAATTGTTTGATAATCCTTCCCACCCGTATACACAGGCACTTTTGTATTCCATTCCTCTGCCGGAACGTCACAGCAAGCGTAAGAGGATCTTGCTCCAGGGAGATCTTCCAAGTCCGGCAAATCCTCCGTCAGGCTGTGTGTTCCATACCCGCTGCTTTATGGCTAAGGATATTTGCAAAACGGAAAAACCGGAATTAAAGGATATTGGAAACGGGCATATGTGTGCATGCCATTTCTGTGAAAAATGTGGTACAGATAGCTTAAAGGAGAAAATGTGATGAAAATTACAGATATAAAAACATATATGATCAGAGTGCCTCTGGTCAGACCATTCAGAATTTCCCTTGGTGTGATTACACATGCCGTAAGCTGCCTGGTGCAGATTGAAACGGACGAGGGTATCACCGGATACGGGGAAGGATCTCCAGGGCCGCTGATCACCGGTGAAAATCTGGAAGGCACAGTAGAAACTATCCGGGTTCTGAAGAGTAAACTGATTGGTATGGATCCAAGAGATATCGAAGCAATCTATACTGTAATGAATCGGGGAGTGGCTTATGCAGGTACGGCAAAGGCAGCAATTGATATTGCGTGTCATGATATCCTAGGAAAATCTGCGAATATGCCATTGTATAGGATTTTAGGCGGCTTACAGAATGAAATAGAAACGGATATTACAGTAGGTATCGATACGCCAGAAATCATGGCTGCCAGAGCAAAAGAACATGTGGACGCAGGATTTAATGTGATCAAAACGAAAGTAGGAACAGATATTGCCAGCGATATTGCGAGGGTAAAAGCTATCCGGGAGAGCGTAGGTGATGATGTCAAGATCCGTCTTGATGCCAATCAGGGATGGAAAGCGAAAGAAGCGGTAGAACTTCTCGCCCGTTTAAATGAATATGACATTGAATTGGTGGAACAGCCAGTTCCCCGCTATGACTTTGAAGGACTGAAGTACGTTACGGATCACAGCAGTGTTCCGGTTATGGCAGATGAAAGCTGCTGGGATGCGAAAGATGCTATGAAGCTGGTTTCTCATAGGGCAGTTGATTTTATTAACATTAAGCTGATGAAATGCGGCGGTTTATATGAGGCTAAAAAAATTGTTAATATAGCAGAAGCAGCAGGAGTAGAGTGTATGTTAGGCTGTATGGCAGAAGAAAGTGGTATTGCCATTAATGCTGCTGCGGCATTGGGAGCTGCATTAAAAAATATAACCAGAGCAGATCTGGACGCCAGCTTTTCTTTGAATGAGTTGCCATATGAAGGAGGATTTTCAGTAATAGATACGAGACATCTTGTGCTTTCTGAGAATCCGGGACTGGGAATAACATCTTTGAAAGGGGAAATGTTGGGATGAATCTGATGACAGGGGATTCCGAAAGACAACTGGAAAATCTGATCCATGAGATCATGGAAGACAGTTGTGCCAGAGGTATTGCAGCAGGGGTTGTAGATGCCGAAGGAAATATATTGTATGAAAAATATTTTGGCTGGAGAGATGAGGAAAAGAAACTCCCGATCAACAGAGACACTATCTTTGGTATGGCTTCTGTAACAAAATCTTTTACAGCCTTGTCTATTATGCAGATGCAAATGGATGGTATTTTGCATATAGAGGATATGGTTAAAACATATATTCCGGAATTTACTAACAAAAATCAGAAGGATCCTGTGCGTTTATGGCATCTTTTATGCCACAGCGGAGGTTATTTTCCCCTGCCGAGGATTGTCGTGGATAAAACAGCCAGTGCAATGGGACTAACGGATACGATGGAAGATCAGCTGATCTATCATAAAGGCTTTGCTGATGAGGGGGTAAAACTTGTTGCACAGAGACTGGATTCTCAGACAAGATTTACCGGCAGACCGGGAGAACGTATGAGTTACTGCAATGACGGGTTTGGACTTTTATCAGATATCGTCCGCAGACATTCCGATTGCGACTCTTTTGCAGACTATCTGGATAAGCATATCCTGAAGCCTCTTGATATGAACAGGAGTAATATAAGCTTTATCAAAAATACCCTGGATGAAAATGCAGCAATTCTGTATTCCAGGGAAGAGGACGGCCGTTGGAGATGTGACAGAGATTATCAGAATGATGCTTTTGTCCTTCACGGCGGCGGAGCTATGAAATCCACCCTTGGCGACATGCTGAAATATGCGGTGATGTATTTAAATGAAGGAACAGGAATGAATGGAAACCGTATTATTGACCGATACTCCATCCATGAAATGTGCAAACCGAGACAGTTTATGAAACCAGGCGTATATTATGGATATGGACTGGAAACAAAACAGATGAACGATATGACAGTTATTGAACATGGCGGAAGCCTTCCGGGTGTTTCTTCGAACTTTGCCTTTTGTCCGCAGGCAGGTATTGGCGTTGTTGTGTTGTGCAACACTATGGATGTTCCTGTTTATGCAATCAGCGATGGAATACTTCGATCATGCTGTGGATTACCGATTTTTGAAGAGCGGATATCGCATACTCCTTATCGGTGGACAGAGGAAGAAAAAAGAGAACTTTGCGGAGAATATATTTCGGGAGAAGGCGATCGGTTTGTTCTGAAAAAGAATGCTTCCGGATCGCTGGATATGGTCGTTAATGGCTCGCCGGTCGAACTGACTCCAGTCTATCCATGGCAGGGAATGGTCAGGAAGAAATATACGGATGTCTATCTGACTGCGGTAAGAGATGAGGAGGGAAAAGTATTTGCCGCTCGTTATGGCAGCAGGATTTTTCCAAAAACATATGAGACAGATTAGGCTTATTCTACAGCTCAGTAATTAAAAACAGCCGGAAATTGTCGGGAAAATCAGATAAACCTTCAAACAGATGCAAGAGGCATTTCTGTTTTGAAGGTTTATTTTGCGTCAGGAAAAGAAAAACAGAAGAAAGTCTGTGATAAACCCGGGATAATGTGCTATACTCTCCATGGGAGGACACACAGACTATGATCTACGTCACAAGCGATATACACGGCGACTACATTCATTTTTTCAAGATGATGGAGAAAATCAGGCTTTCTTCTGAGGACAGGCTGTATATTCTGGGAGATGCGGTTGATAAGGGAAAAGAAAACCTCCGGGTTCTCAGGTATATTTACGATTCTGAAAATATCTGCCTTATAAAAGGCAATCATGAATACCTTTGCGAGAGATATCTGACCGGTACTATCAGTGGAAATGTCTGGGACGCCTGCGGGGGAAGAAACACCCGGGAAGAAGTGGACGGTCTGACTATAGAAGAACGTATGAAGCTTCGGGATTATCTCAGAGGACTGCCTGTATATAAGAAGATAACAACAGGAGAAAAGGAATATTTTCTTACTCATTCAGGATTTTATGCGGATTATGAAATCCGGGACCCCAAAACAGGTCTGGTGGATATCGAAGCTTCTGTGCTGGCAGCAGTGGAGGCTGACCAGGAGCGATATCTGTTTTCCGATGATATCCATTACATACCGGCTTCTATACAGTTTGACAAAAGAATGATTGTAGGACATTATCCTACGTTGTTTTTGCCGGATTTTAAATGTGCCAGGATCTATCATGGAAAAAAATATATAGACATCGATACAGGAAATGAACGTCGGCAGGAAGGAGGGCGTCTGTCCTGTATGAGACTGGAGGACGGGCAGGAATTCTATGTATAATAAAGCGGGATTTCCTTCCATCTCCGCAGAAGTCAAAAACTCTGATGCAAGTATATGGAACGTCAGAATTGCGGGGCTGCTTGGAGTGCTGCCTGCAGAAATTAAGAGAAAAGACAGGATTTTGATCATATGAAAAGCATAAGGAAAACTATCAACAGAGAAGACATGCTGGAACTGACCAGGAGGATGACACCCTCCAGAACATCCTTTACCAGGATCGCAGGCTGCTATGTGGACAAAGATGGAGATTTTGAGGGAAGCTTTAACGTAAATTTCCTAAAATTGTCCCAGAAGGATAAGGCCAAAAATCTGGAGATCGCAAAGACCATTCCTTTTTCAGAGACAAATGTGCAGCTGAAACGATATAAGATTCAGGAAGCTTCCAGGGAAGCCCAGGGCCTGATCCGGATGCTGAACGCAATGAAAGAATGCGGATTGAAAAATGATGCCCTGATGGATACATTTTATGATATTATAATGGAGAACTATGAATCCGGAGCGCCTTACGGGATCATAGTATTTCATGACCGGTATGATGTGCCTGTGAAGACATCGGATAAAGAGAGGCAGTGGGAGTCGGAAGAAGTTTATGAATATCTGATCTGCGCCTTATGCCCTCTTGCAGATGAGTATGAACCGGATAAACCTTTCTGGGGATTCTTATATCCGGCATTCACAGACAGAAGCTGCGACTGGGATCATATAAATATTTTCCACGCCGGCGGCAGGAACTGCGAAAAACTGGACAGTCTGCTAGGGGTAAAAGAAAAGGAGGGGTTTTTATGAGGTATGAGATTAAAGGCGGTGTATTTCCTATTGTTGTGTGCTATCTGGAAGCCGGGGAAAAAATGATCACAGAAAAAGGCTCTATGGTATGGCAGAGCCCTAATGTTAAGATGGAAACTTCAGGAGGAGGTCTGGGAAAAATGTTTTCTAAGGCTTTTTCCGGAGAAAGTATGTTCCAGAATATTTATACGGCTCAGGGAGGACCGGCTATGATCACTTTCGGCTCCAGCTTTCCGGGAAAGATCCTTCCCATAGAGATCGCGCCGGGAAGAGAGATCATCCTGCAAAAGAAGGCTTTTCTTGCTTCAGAGAGCGGCGTACAGTTGGATATCCATTTTAACAAAAAGCTGGGCGCAGGATTCTTCGGCGGAGAAGGATTTATCATGCAGAGACTTTCCGGAAGCGGGATGGCCTTTGCTGAGATCGATGGCGAGCTTGTGGAATACGACCTGGCCCCGGGCGAGGAGATGATCGTAGACACAGGAAATGTAGCCGGATTTGAACCAGGGGTTTCTATCGATATCCGTCAGGTGGCGGGAATCAAAAACAAACTTCTGGGAGGAGAAGGATTCTTCAATACGGTACTGACAGGGCCGGGAAAGATCTGGCTGCAGACTATGCCGGTTTCCGGAGTAGCTGAGGCTATCCGCCCGTTTATCCCTACAGGCGGAAACGGCTGATTTTTGCATAAGCAGATAATTTTAGGGAACAATCACTGAAAATGCCAGAAAAGGAGGTTCAACATGGAAACACTGAAACTGAGAGACAATTTTTACTGGACAGGTATTGTAGATGACAAGCTCCGGGTATTTGATATCATTATGTACACGGAATTTGGAACTACCTACAACTCCTATGTAATGAAGGCCGGAGACAAGACAATCTTATTTGAGACTGCCAAGGCAAAGTTTTTTGATGAATATCTGGAAGAACTGAAGCAGATCACAGATGTGGAAAAGATTGATTACCTGGTAGTGAATCATACGGAACCGGATCATGCGGGAAGTGTGGAAAAGCTTCTGGAGATCAACCCGGGCTTAAAGATCATTGCCACAGGCTGTGCCATTAATTTCCTGAAAGAGATCGTCAATGGAGAGTTTACGGCTCTTCCTGTGAAGGATAACCAGGAGATGAAGATCGGAGACAAGACTCTGAAATTTATGATCGTACCGAACCTTCACTGGCCGGATACCATGTATACGTATATAGAAGAGGAGCAGATCCTGGTGACCTGCGATTCTTTCGGCTCTCATTATGGCTTTAAGGATATCCTTCTGAGCAAGGTTACGGATCAGGAAGGATATATGAGAGCTACCAAGTATTATTTTGATAACATTATCGGTCCTTTTAAGCCTTATATGCTGAAGGCGCTGGAAAGAGTCAGAGAGCTGGATATCTCCATGATCTGCACCGGACACGGCCCGGTCCTGGACACCAGGATCGACTTTATCCTGGATACCTATCAGGAATGGTGTACCGTGGTAAATCCAAATAAGAAAAAGACAGTGGTCATTCCTTATGTAAGCGCCTATGGTTACACCAAAGAGCTGGCGGGAGCCATTGCCCAGGGAATCCAGGAAAGCGGAGATATTGACGTGCGCTGCTACGATATGGTAGAAGCAGATCAGGCAAAGGTTCTGGAAGAACTGGGATTTGCCGACGGATTCCTTTTGGGATCTCCTACCATTGTGGGAGAGGCATTAAAACCTATCTGGGATCTGACGACTTCTATTTTTGCAGGAACCCATGGCGGCAAGCTGGCCAGTGCTTTCGGAAGTTACGGCTGGAGCGGCGAGGCGGTGCCTCACCTTATCGAGAGACTGAAACAGTTAAAAATGAGAGTGCCGGATGAAGGATTCCGGGTGAAGTTTAAGCCAAGCCAGGATAATCTGATCGACGCCCATGATTATGGATATAATTTCGGCTGCCTGCTTCAGAATAAAGAAAATGTAAAGAAATCCACAGGCCCGAAGAAACTGGTGAAATGTCTGGTATGTGGAGAGATCTTTGACGCTTCTCTGGAAGTCTGCCCGGTATGCGGCGTAGGCAAAGAAAATTTCGTTCCGGTAGACGTGGAGGAAAGCTCCTACAGAATGGATACAAAGAACTTCTATGTGATCCTGGGAGGCGGAGCCGCAGCCTTTTATGCAGCTTCTGCTATCCGGGAGAGAGACAGGACCGGTTCCATTGTGATGATCTCTAACGAGCCTTATCGTCCCTATAACCGTCCTATGCTGACAAAGGCCATCATGGCAGAGCTAAATGAAGAACAGATCGCTATTGAAGAAGAAAAGTGGTATGAGGAAAATAATGTCCATCTTCTTCTGGGAAAACAGGTGACAGGCATTGACACGAAAAATAAAGAGGTTCTTCTGGAAGAGGGCATGAAGCTGACTTACACAAAGCTGATCTATGCTCTGGGATCCGAGTGCTTTATCCCGCCTATTAATGGAAAGGATAAGAAAGAGGTTATCGCTATCCGCCGTCTGGAAGATGTCCGGAAGATCGAAGCCATGCTTCCTCAGATCAGGAATGTGGTGGTCATCGGCGGCGGCGTCCTGGGACTGGAAGCAGCCTGGGAGATGAAGAAAGCCAAATGCCACGTAACTGTGCTGGAAGCTGCGCCTCTCCTTATGGGAAGACAGCTGGATGAAGGAGCCGCCGATATGCTGAAGCTGATCAGCGAAGGTAAGGATATCCAGATCCATACAGGAGCCCAGATCACAGACATTCTCGGAGAAGAACATGTTACCGGCGTGAAGCTGGCAGGAGGAGAGGTATTCCCGGCAGATCTGGTGATTGTTTCCGCCGGTGTAAGAGCCAATACAGCCATTGCTCAGGACGCAGGTATTGAGACAGACCGGGCAGTGGTGGTCAATGAGAAAATGGAGACTAATATCCCGGATATTTACGCCTGCGGTGACTGCGCGCAGTACCAGGGGATCAACTATGCCATCTGGCCCCAGGCTATGGAGCAGGGTAAAGTTGCCGGTGCCAATGCGGCAGGAGAACCTCTTGTTTATGAAGGAGTATCCGCGGCCCTGAATTTCCACGGTATGGGAACCGCCTTGTTTGCAGCAGGAGATAATGGGAAGAATACCAATCTGGTGTATAAGACTGTGGAATTTAAGGACATGGGAAAGAAACAGTACCGGAAATATTATTTCCTGAACAACCGGCTCTGCGGCGTGATCCTGATCGGAGATGTCAGCGCCATGGCCAGGATGACACAGCTTCTGGAAAAACACGCCACTTACCAGGAAGTAATGGAATAGAAAATGCTGACAGGAACAGATTAAGGCTTTTCTGATAGAAAAGGTGACGGATCATACAGACAACAGAGCTGCGGCGTTAAACGGAAACAGGGAAGGAGGATTTTCCTGAAGTATGTTTAGCGCCGCGGCTTTCGTGTTTCTATAGCTGTCTTCCTTGATGTCCGGAACCGGAAAAAGACAGATACAGTCGGCACTCAGAAACAATTTTTATTTTTTTAGAAATCTATGTAACGAATCTTCTCTTTTTTGGATATATGGGTAAAGGAGGTGAGAAACAAGATGATGGATATGGACTCCATATACAGAGAGCAGGCAAATGCAGTGTTCAAATATCTTATGACACTTTGCTATGAAGAGGATACGGCACAGGAACTGACTCAGGAAACTTTTTATCAGGCAGTGAAAAGCGCAGAAAAATATGACGGCTCCTGTAAGGTGTCTACCTGGCTCTGCCAGATTGCAAAACATCTCTGGTATCAGGAGCTGGACCGGAGAAAAAGAAAAGGGACCAGTCAGCTGGATGAAAATCTTGTTTCCCCCAAAGCGGCCCTGGAAGAAGAATTATGTATCAGGGAAGAGAAGATGGAGTTGTTCCGGAAGGTTCATGTTTTGGAGGAAACAGCCAAGGAAGTAGTGCTTCTTCGGCTGACAGGAGAATTCTCCTTTCGGGAGATCGGAGATATTTTCGGAAAGAATGAAAACTGGGCCAGGGTAACTTTTTACCGGGCAAAACAGAAATTAGTGAAAGGGTGAAAAAGTATGAAGATGAAGTGTGAGATTATCCGGGATCTGTTTCCAAGTTACATAGACGGACTGACCAGCCGGGAGAGCAATGAACTGATAGAAGAACATCTGGAAGAATGTGGGGAATGTCGGGAATATCTGGATGAGATGAAGGAAGACATTGCAGGTGAGAACCAGCCGGTGAAGAATAAAAAGGCCGTACAGCCTTTCCGGAAATTGAGGCAGAAAACCAGAAGAAAAATTCTTCTTGCGGCAGGGGGAGCCGTTCTGATCTGCGTTCTGATCTTTGGGGGCGGCCTTCTGTATTACGGAAGAACCTGGACGGCAGATTCTGAAGATGTGAAGATGACTGTAGAGACCTGGGGCGGGATCGCCTCCATCCGTTTTTCTCCGGAGAAGAAAAATTCCAGACTTTATGCGGAAGCCGGAGAAGGTAATACCATTACGATCGTGGAAGGCAGGCAGGCGCCTTTTACAAAAGCCTCTGATCCCAACGCTTACTGGAGCTGCACTTTTGTTGATGAAGATACAGTTATGGGAATAAACGGGCAGAATATAGACCTTGGCCAGGACCAGGTGCTTACGATCCAATACAAAGACCGGACAGAGACAGTTTCTCTGGAAGATCTGGCCCGGGAGGCCCTGGAGAATCCTCCGGCACAGTCTGATGAGGTGGAGATGACCTGGGCAAAAGACGATAACGGAACAGTGACTCTGGGATTCTTCCCGGAAATCTTAGGGGTTTACCTGAGGGCGGAAGATGCGGGAGAAGACCGGATCCTGATCCGCCAGTATTATGACAGCCAGGAAGAGATGGCACAGAAGGGAGCTTTCTATACCATAAACTTTATAGACGAAGATACTGTCCGGCTGTCAGACGGTACAGAACGGGAACTTTCTCAGGATGATGTTCTTACCATAGAATATGAGGACAAAACAGAGAAGATATCCTTCAGAGACCTGTGGGAAGGAAACCTGCCGGGGGATGCGCAGGAGGATTAAAATAAGAAATCGGTATATCTGCTCGGGTCATAGAAAAAAGAAGCTGCCGGAAGATCCATGTCGATCAGTTAAAGACATGGACCTTCCGGCAGTTTTCAGCTTACAAAGCTGCGTATGGCGTTGTCCTGGAAGCAAAAATAATCGGGACGGTGCCGGGACTGGGTATATTCAAACATAACGCCGTTGCTGTTGTAGGTATGGCTGGTGATCACTGCAAGACAGTTATAGTCATTCACATCTAATTCCAGATATTTTTCATCAATCTGGGTGATCTTTTCCACAGTCATTACCCGTTTGCTGTTTACAATGGTCATGTGGAGCGTATCTTCCAGATATTCGTAGATGGAATTTTCTGCGATTTCCGGAGTCAGTCCGGGTACGGCGCTTTTCAGAAAATAATTATGATTCAGGATCAGGGGCTTTTCGTCTAAAAAATGGAGACGCTGAATATAATATAATTCAGAGCCAGCAGGAAAGCCTGTCCGGCGGGAAATCTTCGGATCTGCAGTCAGCTCTGTGAACTGGAGGACTGCAGAACGCCCTTTCATATGATTGCGGATAGAGGATTCCTTAAAAGATTCGATGCCGCCTATGGTGAAGGCAGCCTGTTCTATCGGCCGGTAGATATTCCGGATGCCCTTTCCCTGCCTGGTCTGGACATAACCGTCCGTTACCAGACGGCTGACGGCCCGGCGGATGGTATTCCTTGAACAGTCATATGTCTGCACCAGTTGATTCTCTGAGGGGAGCAGTTCCTGGTAGGCGTATTCTTCCTCTTCTATTTTTTGCTTCAGATCTTTATAGATTCTTTCATATTTACTTTTCGGCATAGTAGATCACGTCCTATCTTGTTTAAACATCTTCTGTTTTTATTATATGAAAAAAAGTAGAAAAGTCAAGAAATAATGTTGACATGTTTAAACAAGTGTGTTATTTTATGCTTGTTCAAACAAGTTCGTGAAAAGAAGGAGGTACGAGCATGGCAAAGTATACAGATGATGTCAAGGCATTGCTGGAACTGATCGGCGGAAAAGAGAACATTGCGGCAGTGTCCCACTGTATGACAAGAATGAGATTTGTTCTTGTAGACGAAAAGAAAGCAAACGCAAAGGAAATTGAAAAGCTGAAAAGTGTAAAGGGAACTTTTACCCAGGCAGGGCAGTATCAGGTGATCATCGGAAATGATGTGTCTACATTCTACAATGAATTTACTGCCTACGCCGGGATCGAAGGCGTGAGCAAGGAGGCTGCGAAGCAGGCGGCTAAGACCAATCAGAATCTGATCCAGAAGATCATGAGCAATCTGGGAGAAATATTTGCGCCGATCATCCCGGCTCTGATCTGCGGCGGTCTTGTGCTGGGCTTTAGAAATGTGATCGATGCTATTTATTTCTTCGACAACGGAACTAAGACGCTGGTAGATATTTCCCAGTTCTGGGCGGGAATAGACAGTTTCCTGTGGCTGATCGGTGAAGCGGTGTTCCACCTGCTGCCTGTAGGTATTGTCTGGTCGATCACCAAGAAGATGGGAACCACACAGATCCTTGGTATCGTATTAGGTCTGACTTTAGTGTCTTCCCAGCTTCTTAACGGTTTCAGCGTGGCCTCGACTCCGGCAGATGAGATACCCTACTGGGATTTTGGATTTGCCAGGGTTAATATGATCGGCTACCAGGGACAGGTGATCGCAGCTATGATGGCCGGTTTTGTGCTGGTATATCTGGAAAAGTTTTTCCGGAAGATATGTCCGGCGGTGGTGAGTATGATCGTAGTTCCGGTATGTTCTCTGGTTCCGGCAGTATTTATCGCACACATGGTAGTAGGTCCTATCGGATGGAGCATCGGAAACGCTATTGCTGACGTAGTTTACGCAGGTCTGACTTCCAATATCCGGTTTGTATTCGCAGGAATCTTCGGATTCTTATATGCGCCGATTGTTATGACAGGTCTTCATCATATGACCAATGCCATTGATTCCCAGCTGATCGCAGGTCCTTCCGGAAGCACGATCCTCTGGCCGATGATCGCGCTTAGCAATATTGCGCAGGGTTCCAGCGTTCTGGCTATGAGTATTCTGCAGAAAAAGAATGAAAGAGCCCAGCAGGTTAACGTTCCTGCATGTGTTTCCTGCTACCTGGGCGTTACAGAGCCGGCTCTTTTCGGTGTCAACTTAAAATATGGATTCCCGCTGATATGCGGTATGATCGGTTCTGCCTGTGCGGCTGTGATCTCCGTTGGTTTCGGCGTGGAAGCTCTGAGCATCGGCGTCGGCGGCCTTCCTGGTATCTTATCCATTAAACCGAAATATTACGTGATCTTCCTTCTGGCTATGGCCGTAGCGATCGTAATTCCTTTTGTGCTGACCTTTATCGTAGGCAAAGCGAAACTGTCCCCGGCAGACAGACTGGGCGAAGATTACGGGGAAGAATCCCGGGCTGTGGAAGAGGCGCAGGCTGCACAGGTTCCGGCAGAGGAAAAAATGGAAGCGGCAGAACCTCTTACAGAACTGAAAGCCGGACTTACCGGTAAAGTGATCCCTCTGGATGATGTTCCGGATGATGTATTTTCACAGCATATTATGGGCGACGGTGTTGCCATCGAGCCTGAAAATGATACAGTAGTTGCTCCTGCAGACGCAAAGGTAGGCGTTGTTATGGCAGATTCCGGACATGCCTGCGGTCTGATCTTTGCAAATGAGATGGAACTGCTGATCCATGTAGGTGTAGATACCGTTGATATGAACGGAGACGGATTTGAGCTTCTTGTAAAAGAAGGAGATAAAGTAAAACAGGGGCAGCCCCTGATCCGGTTTGACAAAGAGAAGATCAAAGCGGCAGGTCATCCTTATGTGACAGTGTTCATTGTTACCGAGGAAGGACAGGCGAAGAATATCCAGTACCTTACAGGTATGGAAGCAGAGGCAGGAAAGACACCGGTTATCAAGTTTGAATAAGGAGGAGTTTCCATGGCAGATTTTAAGAAAAGCGTTGTTTATCAGATATACCCCAAGTCCTTTTATGACAGCAACGGAGACGGACTGGGAGACTTAAGAGGCGTAATAGAAAAACTGGATTATATAAAAGAGCTGGGTGTGGATTACATCTGGATGACGCCGTTTTTTGTATCTCCCCAGAAGGATAATGGATATGATGTAGAAGATTATTATAACATCGATCCCAGATACGGAACCATGGAAGATGTAGAAGAACTGTCAAGAGAAGCGGGCAAAAGAGGAATCCGCCTGATGTTTGATATGGTATTCAACCATACCTCTGACAGAAACCAGTGGTTCCAGAAAGCCCTGGCCGGGGATCCCAAATATAAAGATTTCTATATTTTCAAAAAAGGCCCCAAGCCGGGAGTACCGCCTACCAACTGGGAAAGCAAGTTCGGCGGCAGTGCTTGGGAATATGTAGAAAAGTTTGATGAGTATTACCTCCATCTTTTTGATGTATCCCAGCCTGACCTGAACTGGGAAAACCCGGAAGTAAGAAAAGAGGTCCAGAATGTGATCAAGTTCTGGATGGGAAAAGGGATCAAAGGATTCCGTTTCGATGTGGTGAACCTGATCAGTAAAGACAGATACGAGAATGATTATGAAGGAGACGGCCGCAGGTTCTATACTGACGGCCCGAATATCCACAAGTATCTCCGGGAACTGAATGAAGCCACCTTCGGAACAGACGCAGAGATCATTACTGTGGGAGAAATGTCCAGCACCACCATGGAAAACTGTTATCAGTATGCCAATGAGGATGGAAAGGAGCTGTCTATGGTCTTCAGCTTCCATCATCTGAAGGTAGACTTTATGGGAAATGAGAAGTGGGTGATCGTTCCCTTCGACTTTCAGAAGCTGAAACATATCCTTTTTGACTGGCAGGTGAACATGGGAAAACACCATGCCTGGAATGCGGTATTCTGGTGTAACCATGACCAGCCTAGGGTAGTCTCCAGATTCGGAAATGTGGAAAAGTACTGGAAAGAATCTGCCAAAATGCTGGGAACCGTGATCCATTGCCTCAGAGGAACTCCCTACATCTACCAGGGTGAGGAACTGGGAATGACTAATGCAGGATTTACAGATATTTCCCAGTACAAGGATGTGGAAAGCCTGAACCATTTCCGTATCCTGCAGGAGAAGGGACTGACAGAGGAAAACGCTTATCAGATCCTTCAGATTCATTCCAGAGACAACAGCCGTACACCTATGCAGTGGACCAGCGGAGAGAACGGCGGATTTACCACAGGAGAACCCTGGATCGAAGTAAATAAGAACTGCTCTTACATTAATGCAGAGGCAGAACTTCAGGATGAAGATTCCATCTTCCATTACTACCAGAAGCTGATCGCTCTGCGGAAAAAGTATGATGTGATCGCTTATGGAGATCTGAAGCCTTTAGATGAGAAAAATCCTTCCGTTTTTGCCTATGAAAGAGAGTACCAGGGAGAGAAGGTGATGGTGATCTGTAACTTCTACGGCAAGGAAGTGACATGGGATTCTGAAGCGGATCTGGGAGAGTACCAGTGTGTACTGAGCAATTATAAAGAGCACACCGTAGAGGACAGCAGGATAGAGCTGAAGCCTTATGAGGCAGTTGTGCTGTATAGAAAATAGAATCTTAGTCTTTGATAAAAAATGCACTGCTAATACGTGATCTATCACGTTAACAGTGCATTTTCTATAAGTCTTTGAATTTACTATCTGTGTAAAATTTATGTAAAATAAAAGAAATACTTCTTGAATTCATCCTTCATAACAGGTATAAATGTAATTATACGGTTAAATTAAAGTAAAAAATGTGTGAAAGTACTAATGGAGGAGAAAAGTGAAAATTACAGATTTTTTTAGCCTTTTAGGGGGACTGGCCTTATTCCTTTACGGCATGCAGATGATGAGCAACGGCCTGGAAGCTGCCGCAGGAAACAAAATGAAACAGATCCTGGAAAAACTGACTGCAAACCGTTTCCTGGGAGTACTGGTCGGAGCAGGCATTACTGCAGTTATCCAGTCCTCTTCCGCCACTACTGTTATGGTAGTTGGATTTGTAAACTCAGGTATGATGACTCTCCAGCAGGCAGTCTGGATCATTATGGGTGCCAATATCGGTACAACCATTACCGGACAGCTGATCGCTCTTGATGTGGGGGCTGTTGCGCCTCTGCTGGCATTTTTGGGAGTTGCCCTTGTAGTATTTATCAAGAAACAGAAAGTACATCATTACGGCCTGATCGTTGCCGGCCTTGGTATCCTGTTTATCGGTATGGATATGATGAGTTCAGCGATGATGCCTCTTAGAGATTCTGAGGCCTTCATTTCCCTGATGACGAAATTCTCTAATCCGTTCCTGGGAATCCTGGCAGGCGCAGTATTTACGGCGATCATTCAGTCTTCTTCTGCTTCTGTAGGTATCCTTCAGGCCCTGGCCTCCAGCGGGCTGATCGGACTGGGGAATGCAGTTTACGTACTGTTCGGACAGAATATCGGTACCTGTATCACGGCTATCCTGGCAGCTATCGGTACAAACCGGAATGCAAAACGTACAACCATCATCCACCTGATGTTTAATATCATCGGAACGATCATTTTTACCACGGTATGTATCCTTACGCCGCTGACAGACCTGATCGCAAATATTACCCCGGATAATGTAGCGGCGCAGATCGCAAATATGCATACACTGTTTAATATCGTGACAACCTTGCTGCTGCTTCCATTCGGTACTTATCTGGCAAAACTTGCCACCAAAATCCTGCCGGAGAAGAAAGACGAAAAAGTGGATGTTATGCATATGGAGTTTATCCGTCCTATGGAGACTAAGAGAGACACCCAGATCGGACTTTCCGCCATTGCTGTTACAAGCATCCGCAAAGAGATCCATCGTATGATGACTATGGCAAAGGAAAACGTGGACAGGAGCTTCGACGCAGTAAAAGAAGGTAAGACCACATTGCTGGAGGAAGTGCGGGAGAGAGAAGAGTATATTGATTTCCTGAACAAGGAAATCTCCAAATATATTTCCAAGACTCTTGTAAACGAAAGCAATCCCAGGGATTCCAGATATATCAGTGCCTTGTTTAAGGTCTGCGGAAATGTAGAGCGTATCGGTGATCATGCCATGAATATCTGCGAATATACCAAGATGATCGAGAGACAGAATATTTCTTTCTCCTCTGAAGTAAAAAGAGAGATTGATGAGATGAAGAAAATCTGCGATCAGGCGATTGACTATCTTTCAGAGATCGGCCAGGAGCCGGGACAGAAGGAAGATATCAAGGTCATCGAAGATATTGAACAGAAGATTGATGATATGACAGAAGATTATCGTCAGAAACAGCTGGAGCGTATGCAGAAAGGTACCTGCTCCGAGGAAGGCTGTATCATATATTCAGAAATGCTTACAGACTTTGAACGTATCGGCGACCATATCCTGAATATCGGACAGGAAATGGGAAGAGGAAAAGTAAGCGCATAGGAAAAAAAGAAGGGATCTTACCCGGCGCAGAAATGCGAAAGGGTAAGATCCCTTTTCTAACTGCATGAAATCCTGTGAACAAAAAATACCGGAAACCTGTGATCAGGTTTTCCGGTATTTTTACAACCAGTCGAAGCGACGTGATTCGAACACGCGACCTCTGCGTCCCGAACGCAGCGCTCTACCAAACTGAGCCACGCTTCGTTAAGGTGTTCAACAGAAATTATTATAAAGAATAGAAAGGCAGATGTCAAGAAAAAAATTAGAAATATATTGTAAATATATGGAAAAATGAAATCCTTACCATGTAGAAAAAGAATTGACAGAGGGTATGATCCTGACTATAATGGGGCTATGAAAAATGAGAGAGGTGAAAAAATGAGGAGATAGTTTGTTTTTGGATATCGTGAAACTTGGAGTCAGGTTCCTTCCGGAGAAGCCGGAAGGCAGGTTTTATGTTGCCAAAAACAGGCTGTATTCTCACCACCTCTCTTTTTTGTGCGATAAGCCCGGTAAGCAGCTGCCGTGCTTGCACGAGCAGATATTTGCCGGGCAAGTACAGCGAGCGGCGAAGCAGCGAGCTGTGCGTTATCGCAGTAATCGTGAGGCAGAGCCGAAACGATTGGATAAGCCCGGCAAGCAGCTGCCGTGCTTGCACGAGCAGATATTTGTCGGGCAAGTACAGCGAGCGGCGAAGCAGCGAGCTGTGCGTATTGCAGTGATCGCGAGGCGGAATCGAAAGGATCAGATACGCTCTTTTATAGAAAAGTGAGGTTTTGGGAAGGACAGCAGCCCCTTTGGCAACACAATGAGGAGGGATAGATATGTCTCAGATTAATGTGAGTAATCTTACTTTTGGATATGAGGGCAGTTTTGATAATATTTTTGAAAATGTTTCTTTTTCAGTGGATACAGACTGGAAGCTGGGTTTTGCGGGGAGAAACGGAAAAGGCAAGACTACTTTCCTGAAACTGCTTTTGGGGGAATATTCTTATCAGGGCAGTATTACAGCCAGTACCTGTTTTGATTATTTCCCATATACTATAAGGAAAGAAGACCGGTTAAAGCCGGCGGCGGAATTTATAGAAGATCTGAAACCCGGCTGTGAACAGTGGCGGGTATTCTGCGAAATGGACCAGCTGGGGCTGGAGGGAGATCTTCTGTATCGGAGATTTGATACCCTCAGTTTTGGCGAGCAGACCAAGCTCCTTCTGGCAGTGCTTTTTTCCGGTGAAAATGATTTTCTGCTTCTGGACGAGCCTACCAATCATCTGGATCAGGAATCCAGGGAAATGGTAAAGAATTATCTGAAAGAGAAAAAAGGATTTATCCTGGTGTCTCATGACAGGGATCTGCTGGACACATGTATCGACCATATCCTGGTGCTGAACCGGAGGAGTATTGAGATACAAAGCGGAAACTTCAGCTCCTGGGAGGAGAATAAACGGCGGCAGGATGAATTTGCCAGGAGAGAGAATGAAAAACACAGAAAAGCTATTGGAAAGCTGAGGGAAGCAGCAGGGCAGACAAAACAGTGGGCAGAGAAAAATGAAAGCTCCAAGATCGGATTTGACCCTGCGAAAGAACATGATCGTTCCATTGCCACCAGAGCCTATATCGGCGGAAAAACAAAAAAGATGCAGAGCAGGGTCAAACAGATGGAAAAACGTGTGGAACGGGAGATCCGGCAGCAGGAAGGTCTTCTTCAGGATATCGAGGAGATCCGGGCTCTGAAAATGACTCCTCTGAAATATCGTAAGGAAAGGCTGGCGGCGGCTGATGGATACGGACTGGAGTTCCCTTGCAGCGGTAAAGTGTTATTTAAAGAACTGGATTTTGAGATCTTTCAGGGAGAGAGGATATTTGTAACCGGAAGAAATGGCCAGGGAAAGTCCACTTTGCTGAAAATGATCCTGGAAAAAGCTACGGGGATCCCCCAGTTTGGAAAAGGCGAAAGACCGGAGGAAAGAGGCGAGTTAAAAACCGCTTCCGGTCTTGTGATATCTTATGTCAGCCAGGATACCTCTTTCCTGCAAGGCAGTATACGGGAATTCTGCAGGAAAAAGGGACTGGAGGAAAGTCTTTTCTGTGCTGTACTCCGACAGCTGGATATGGACAGGACCCAGTTTGGAAAGAACATGGCGGAGTTTTCCGAAGGACAGAAGAAAAAGGTGCTTCTGGCAGCCAGTCTTCTGACGCCGGCTCATCTGTATATATGGGACGAACCCCTGAACTATATTGATGTATTTTCAAGAGTTCAGATAGAGACACTGCTCCTGGATTATTGTCCTACATTGCTGGCTGTGGAGCATGATGTAAGATTCCGTGAAAGGATAGCTACCGGAACTCTTTCCCTTGATAAAATATAGAAACTTATCCGTAGAAAAATTATAAAAGCCAGGTTCTAAAGAAAAGGAGTCCTCATATACTTTAGGGATAAGGATCCAAAGGAAGGGCATATGCCGGGATATAGAAGATTTATTGCCTATGTATACGAATACGTTCAGGGAAAGAAAGGCGACGGAAAAGGATTTATCAAAGTTGAAGCCAGAAACGGGATCTGCCGTATGAGTTTTAAACTGAGAGGGATCCAGGGAAGAGATTCTGTAGAGGCCAGAGCATACGGTTATGTAAGAGAAGGAAATTCTGCCAGAGGAATATATCTGGGAAAAGGAGATCTGGCAGGAAGTCAGGCAGAATTTGAACTGGAGTCGGGAGAAGATCAGATAGGCGGCAGCAGTTATAGTCTGGGCGACTTGGGAGGACTGCTGATCCTGGGAGAAAACGGGGAGATCTATGCCAGCGGCTGGGACGAACAGCCGGTAAGACCGGATATGATCATGCTCCCTTCCCTGCAGGAGGAAAAAGATGAGGATAACCCTTTGCCAGAGGAAGAAGATTATGAAGACGGTAATACAGTTTCAGATACACTACAGATCTTTCCCCAGGAAGATAGTGTGACAGATACAGAACCGGATTCTGGTGAAGTTCCGGGAGGAGCAGAAGGGAAAAACTCAGAGATGCCGGGAAGCGAGAACCGGGAAATGCAGGGAAAATCGAAAAGCGAGAACCGGGAGACTTCGGATGAGCCGGAAAGTGAGTACCGGGAGGAGTCGGAAAATGCGTATTATATGACACCGGGAACAGAGGCCGGATCGGCTTACCAGGGAGAATACGGGGAGACAGAAGAAATTCTGGAAGAGAATCCCGCACCGGAAGAAATCCCGGAAACAGCTTCAGAATATGAAGAGACAGTCAGAGAAAGCCAGGATACTGTAAAGATCGCGGACGAACCGATGATGGAAAGCCAGTCGGCTGCCCCGAAGCAGCTGTTCATTCCTTTTTCAGATGAGGAGATCACAGACTGCCAGAAAGTAACGCCGGCGGATCTGCGGATCCTTGGAAGACGGGACCGGGGTCTGATGAACAATAATTTTCTCCGGTATGGAGTGAAAAATTACGGACATCTGCTGATGGGAAAAAGAAAAGAAGATGGAAGATACATACTGGGAGTTCCTGGAATTTATGAACGGCAGGAAAGTCTTATGGCAAATATGTTCGGCTTTCCTTATTTTAAAGAGTGCGCAGGTTCCCGGGAAAGGCGGGGAAGGTTTGGATACTGGTACCGGCTCATTGACACACCCCAGTTTTGAAAACTTTTCTTGACCTGTAACCGGACAGGGGATATAATAAATCTTGTCCTGCCAATGCAGGAGAAGATCAGGAGATGTACTCAAGTGGTCGTAAGAGGTCGCACTCGAAATGCGATAGGTCCGCAAGGGCGCGTGGGTTCGACTCCCACCATCTCCGCCAGAATATTTTGGGGATGCCGCATTAGTCATATTTCAGGAATATTTAGATATTTTATGCGAATTTGTCGAGCATAGCTTTGAGACTATAGGCTCAAAGCGGCGCAGACTGAGCGATAAAATGTATAAATATTCTCGATTTTGATTAATGCGACATCCCCTTTTTTACGATGCGCCCGGCAAGGGACTGCCCTGCTTGCACGAGCGGGCATCCGACTTTACATTGCCTGTCTCCTATCCAGCATCCGGGAACTGAAAACAAGGAGCAGGAACATGACCAGCAAAAAGGGCGGAAAACACCAGGTTCCTATATGCTGGGCAATAAATCCAAAGACCGCAGGTGTCAGCATGATACTGGCGTTGGAGAAAGCCATTTCCATGCCGATAATAGACTGAGAGGATTCTATTCCAAAAAGTATAGGAGTGAGATGGGTCATGTTTGGAAACTGAGGTCCGTTTCCCAGTCCTATGAGAAATAATCCCAGGATCGCTGCCGGTCCGGGAAGAGGAAGAAGGAGTAAAAGGACAGCCGCCAGGATGATCACCTGACCGGCCCTGATCAGCTGCCGGCTGTTAAAGCGTACTGAGAGCAGACCGGAAAAAAATCTGCCAATAGCCATTCCCACAAAATAGAAGGTGATCATTTTAGCAGCGGCGTCTGCTTCCATCCCTTTTGTATCTACCAGGAACGTACTTCCCCAGATCAGGCAGACGGATTCCAGAGCGCTGATACCTACAAATGTGAGAAAAGCGAAAAAAATCCGCCTGTTTCCCAGCATTTCTCCGGGAGACAGGACCTTCATCCGGATCTCTTTTCCCGGCTGGCGCTGCTTTGCCTTTTTCCATAAAGGCAGAGAGACGATGGAAAGGAGAGCAATGCACAGCTGTATAAAAAATACTGTCCGGTACCCTCCTCTCCAGTTCATGTTATCGGACAAGGCCAGAGACATGAGATAAGGGCTGAGAGACACTCCGATACCGTAGAAACAGTGGAGAAAACTCATCTGCATGGCGTTGTAGTTTACGGCTACATAATTGTTTAGCGCAGTGTCGATAGAGCCGGCGCCGATACCCAGTGGAACCGCGCACAGGCACAGCCAGAGAAAGTTCTGGGAACAGGAAAAGCCCAGAAGTGCAATTGCGGTAAGACTGGTGGACAGGGCGGTCACTTTTGGAGTTCCAAGCTTGGCAATGATCCTGGCGCTTAAGAGACTGGAGGCAACAGTACCTCCGGAAATGATCATGGAAACAAAACTTACATAAGAAATAGGCGCATGGAATTCTGTATAGATCGCCGGCCAGGCAGTTCCCAGAAGGGAATCCGGAATACCGAGTCCAATGTAAAAAATGTAAATAAATATAAGAAGGAGAATGGTCATAAGAAATTTCCTTTCTTTGAAAACAGAGTCACAGATTTCTGTGTTGATATAAGAATATCACCATATTAAGATCAAATACATGGATTTTCTCAGAAAAATATAGTATTATTTACCCAAAAAGGAGAAAGGGGCAAAGGACGGATATGAAGGCTGGCGCTGTGATGCCAAGAGATCATCAGATGAGAGAAAACCTGTCTCAGGGCACTGACAGGTTTCCGATACAGTATTATACAGACAATCTTGCAAAATGGGAACATGGCCAGGTACCATTTCACTGGCACAGGGAACCGGAGTTTTTTTCCGTTTACCAGGGAGAGGTGGAGGTCCGGGCAGGGGACAGACATCTCCATCTTGTTCAGGGGGAAACGATATTTCTCAATGGCGGTGAGTTTCACAGCTATGTACAAACAGGAAAGAGGAAGGACTGTCTTTGCCCCAATATCGTGTTTTCCGGGGAGCTTATAGCTCCCGTGACCGGCATGGTCTATCAGAAATATTTATCAGCTGTTTTATATAATCCTTCTCTGCCATATTTTATCCTGGGTCCTGATGTGGAATGGCAGGCTCAGATCATAAAAAGACTGTATCATGTCTATGGACTTCTGGCAAAGTACGGGAGAAAAGGCTTTTATGAGGAAATTTCTCTGGACTTCGGGAAAGGAGAACCAGATTCCCCATGTTTTGAACTGGATGTGGCAGGGGAACTGATGGGAATTTTCAGAGAATTGTATATCCACAGAGAAGACCTCCCTTTTCAGAAAGAGTCCGGAAAGGAACAAAAAACACAGATAAGGCTGCGCAAAATGCTGGATTATATAAATGAGCATTATCAGGAAAAAATATCCCTGGAAGAAGTGGCAGCCTCGGCAGGGATAAGCTCCAGTGAAGCTGGCAGATGTTTCCAGAAATATTATGGAAAGGCCCCGATAGAATATATGATAGAGTACAGACTGGATCAGGCAAGACGTCTTCTTGAATCTTCAGAGCTGTCTGTTAAGGAGATCGGATTCGAATGCGGATTTTATGATCCCAGCTATTTCACCAGGATTTACCGGAAACATTTCGGGATCACCCCGGGAAATTACCGGAAATACGCCGGAGGGGAAAGATGAAATACCAGACTTGATTTGCCTATGGGAATACATTACAATAAATGCAACAAGAAGCATCAGAAAGAAAATCTGATGGTGGAGAACAGGGTTAAGAAGAAAACAGCCAGTCAGGAGGCAGAAAACGTGGATGAGGCGTCAAGACTTACAACAGATGAGAAATATATGAGAGAGGCCAAAAAACAGGCCATGAAAGCTTATGCTCTGGGAGAGGTTCCTATAGGCTGTGTTATCGTCTATGAGGATAAGATCATTGCCAGAGGCTATAACCGGAGAAACACAGATAAAAATACGCTGTCTCACGCAGAACTGAATGCTATCCGGAAAGCCAGCAGAAAACTGGGAGACTGGAGACTGGAAGGCTGTACTTTGTATGTGACCCTGGAGCCCTGCCAGATGTGCGGGGGCGCTATTGTCCAGGCGAGGATCGACAGAGCAGTCATTGGAGCTATGAATCCCAAGGCAGGCTGTGCAGGCTCTATACTGAACCTGCTGGAGATGGACGGATTTAATCATAAGGTCCAGGTGACCAGGGGAGTCCTGGAAGAAGAATGCAGCTCCATGCTTTCAGGATTTTTCCGGGAGCTGAGAGAGAAGCGAAAAAAACAGAAGGAAAGAGAGGAACGGGAATGACAAAACAGGAATTTCAGGAATTGGTAAAAAAGGGAACAGTATTACTTGACGGGGCAACAGGTTCCAATCTTATGCGGGCAGGGATGCCCAGAGGAGTATGCACAGAACAGTGGGTATGTGAAAATCCTCAGCCCCTCATGGAGCTGCAGAAGGCTTACAGGGAAGCTGGTTCCCAGATCGTTTACGCGCCTACTTTTTCTGCAAACAGGATCAGTCTGGCCAATCACGGCCTTCAGGATAAAGTAGAGGAGTTAAATAAAACTCTTATCGGAATTTCCAGAAAAGCAGTAGGAACCGGATGTCTGGTAGCGGGAGATCTGACCACTACCGGGAAACAGGAGGTGCCTTATGAGGAGCTTTTAGAGGCTTATAAGGAGCAGATCACAGCCCAGAAAGAGGCCGGGGCAGACCTGCTGGTGGCAGAGACCATGCTGGGAGAGACCGAGCCTATGGCTGTTCTGGACGCTGCGGCTTCTATCTGCGATCTGCCGGTAATGTGTACGCTGACAGTAGAGTCAGACGGCAGTCTTTTCTTCGGGGGCAATGTGTACGACGCCGCAAAGGCCCTGGCGGATATGGGAGCGGACGCTGTAGGGATCAACTGTTCCACAGGACCGGATCAGCTTATGGCAGTTACAGAGAATCTTCGGAAAGCGGTTGATATTCCTCTGATCGTAAAGCCGAATGCCGGCATGCCGGTGATCGATGACCAGGGAAATCCTGTATATTCCATGGAGGCCAGGGAATTTGCGATTAGTATGAAGCGTCTGATCGGCGTCGGGGTGGATATCGCCGGCGGATGCTGCGGGACTACACCGGAATATATCCGGGAACTGAAAGGAATGTTATGAATCGTAGAATATAAATATAATAAAGGGGGTTTTTTATGAGACTGACTTTTATTGGGGCCGCCCATGAAGTGACAGGAAGCTGCTATTTCCTGGAAGGGGCGGGAAAAAAGTTTCTGGTGGACTGCGGTATGGAACAGGGACCGGATCAGTATGAAAATCAGGAAATACCGGTACCTCTTTCGGAAATTGATTTTGCTGTGCTGACCCATGCCCATATCGATCATTCAGGGAATTTTCCCTTAGCTTATGCCAAGGGATTCCGGGGACCGATCTACGCTACGGCAGCCACCTGTGATCTCTGTGACATTATGCTCCGTGACAGCGCCCATATTCAGATGTTCGAGGCTGAATGGAGGAACCGGAAGGCCAGACGGAGCGGTCAGCCGGAATTTGTGCCTGCTTATACCATGGAGGATGCTCTGGGGGTGATCCAGCAGTTCGCGGCCTGCGATTATCATAAGATCATTCAGCTGGCAGAAGGGATCAAGGTAAGATTCACAGATGCGGGTCATCTTTTAGGTTCGTCAAGTATAGAGATATGGATCACTGAAGACGGAGAAGAGCGAAAACTGGTATTTTCAGGCGATATCGGAAATACAGATCAGCCTCTTATTAAAGATCCGGAATACCTGGACAGCGGGGACTACGTGATCATGGAATCTACCTACGGCGACCGGAGCCATGGGGAAAAGCCGGATTATATAACAGAACTGACTGACATTATCAGGAGAACTTTCCGACGGGGAGGCAATGTGATCGTTCCTTCTTTTGCTGTAGGCAGGACCCAGGAAATGCTGTATTTCCTGCGGAAGATCAAAGCGGATAACCTTCTTCCGGAATTTCCGGGATTTGAAGTGTACGTAGACAGTCCTCTGGCGGTCCAGGCAACCAGTATCTTCAAGGAACATTACAGTGAATGCTATGACGAGGAGGCTATGGATCTGATCCGCCAGGGGATCAACCCTATAGCTTTTCCCGGGTTGAAGCTGTCTGTGACCAGCGACGAATCCAAGGCCATTAACTTTAACGAGAAACCGAAAGTGATCCTGTCCGCCAGCGGTATGTGCGATGCAGGACGGATCAAACATCATCTGAAACATAATCTCTGGAGACAGGAATGCACCATTCTTTTTGTAGGCTATCAGGCGGTGGGAACTCTTGGAAGAGCGCTGATCGAAGGGGCAACAGAGGTCAAGCTTTTCGGAGAAGAGATCCACGTAAATGCCCAGATCGTCCGGCTTCCCGGGATCAGCGGTCATGCAGATAATGAAGGGCTTATGCGCTGGGCAGGAGCCTTTCACGAAAAACCAAAAAAAGTCTTCGTGACCCACGGGGATGACCAGGTCTGTGATCTGTTTGCAAAACGGCTGAATGAAGAACTTGGTTATCAGGCCATCGCTCCTTACAGCGGCACTATTGTGGATCTGCTTACCGGAGAGGTGGTAAAGGAAACTCTGGGAATTGCAGTGAAACATGCAAAAGAAAAGGCGAAGACCAGAAAAGCTGCCGGCGTATATGCAAGATTACTTGCAGCTGGTCAGAGATTAATGACGGTTATCCGTCATAATGAGGGCGGAGCTAACAAGGATCTGGCTAAGTTTGCAGATCAGATTAATGCCATGTGTGATAAATGGGACAGATGATCCCAGCCTTTGAAAGCAGGCGTCTGGAGCCGGGAAAAACGGTTCCAGGCGCTTATTTTGAGCAAATTCAGTTTTTCAGTTTAGCGTGGCTCTGACGAAAGTCTGTAGGAGACATTTTTTCATACTGATAAAATACCCGGTTAAAGGTGCTGCTGCTGTTGAAACCGGCTTCCATAGCAATATCGGTAATGGAGGCCTGGGTGGTCAAAAGCAGCAGTTTTGCTTTGTGGACCCGCTGCATGGTGACATACTGAGAGAAGGACATTCCTACAAAATCTTTAAAAAGCCTGGAAAAATGAAATTTGGAAAAACCTGCGTAGGATGCCGCCATTTCCAGGGTGATCCCCGAGGAAAGATTCTGGTTCAGATACTGGCACACCGCCAGAAATTTTTCCTGATAGGGATGATTTCCCTGATGGCTGGAGAGACCTCCTGTCTCTTTTCCGGGGAACACCTGCATCTGCAGGGACGAAGAACGGAAAAGAAGGGTGTAAAGCTCCAGGACCAGTGCGTAGAGGCTGGCTTCCCAGAGGAGCTTTTTGTGCCTGGATTCCCAAATGGCCGAAAGCAGGAGTCTTTCCGCTGCAGTGTAAGTAGGGTCTTTCAAATCCCTTCGAAGGATGAGAAAGGAGGGAAAGGAGAATAGCAGTGACTGGAATTCTTTCAGAGAGTACAGGATCTCCACATCAAACTGAAAGATCAGGCGGGCGCCTTTCTCAGAGCCGGAAAGGGCATGTATGGTGCCGGAATGGAGAAACATGATGTCTCCTTTTTCCAGATGATAAGTTTCTTCTTCAATCTTTACCTGATAATCTCCCGACAGCGGGAGGATGATCTCCACGCAGGGATGCCAGTGGGGATCAATATGATAAGAATTTCTTTGTATCATCAGCCGGAAATTAGAAGAATCCGGATAGATGATATTTTCACGAAAACCGGAAAAGATTTTTTTCATAAGTCAGACTCCAGATTATGTTGATAAAGAAAGGATAGCAGTATCAGGGGAAAAAAGCAATCGTAAAAGAGCGGAGAAAGGATAAAAGCAGGAAAAGCTATAATATCGTGTCCTATAAAAGTAAGAAAATTATAGAAGAAGGACATTTTATTTTATGGGCATTATAGACATAAAATGCTATGCTTATATCACTGAAACTATTAAACATGCCGAAGGGCATAAGGAAAAGGAGGAAAGAGTATGAAAAAAAGAATGAAAAGACTTGCAGCGCTTTCCATGGCAGTTTTGATGGCTGCATCGATGGCGGCCTGCGGCGGCTCAGGTGGAGACAGCGGTAGCGGTGACAGTGGTTCCGGCTCAGGCGGTTCCAGCTCAGGCGGAGATAAGGAGATCGTGTATTGGAATATCGGTACAGAAAGTCCCGATAAAGATATTATCGAAGCTGCTGTGAACAAATTTAACGAGGAGACAGATTCCGGCTATACCGTAACATCCGTTCCGACTCAGAATGACTCCTATAAGGAAAAACTGGTCGTTGCCATGAGTTCCGGTGAATGCCCGGATATGTATTCTTGCTGGTCCGGCGGTCCTATGTATGAGTATATTGATTCCGGATTTGGACAGCCTATCGATGATCTGTTTAATAACTCTGAAATTAAAGATAAGCTGATGGAATCTGCAATCGGCCAGGCAACTTACAACGATCACATCTATGCGGTTCCTTATCAGAATGTATCTATGTCAGGTATTTTCTATAACAAAGAAATGTTTGACAAATACGGGCTGGAAGAACCTACTACTTTGTCAGAACTGGAAAATATCTGTGATACTTTGAAAGAAAACGGTATCACACCATTTGCACTGGCGAACAGCTCTAAATGGACAGGTTCTATGTATTTCATGAATCTGGCCGCAAGATATGGCGGACTGGAACCATTCCAGAATGCTGTAGCAGGAACCGGAAGCTTCACGGATGACTGCTTCATTAAAGCCGGCGAAAAGATCCAGGAGTGGGTTAAAGCAGGATACTTCCCTGACGGTGTAAACTCCTTAAGTGAAGACGACGGACAGGCGAAACAGTTAATGTATCAGGAAACAGCAGGTATGCTGCTTTGCGGATCCTGGTATACGGGCACATTTGCAACAGATAGTGAAGAGTTCTATCAGAAGATCGGCTGGTTCCCATTCCCGGCTATCGAAGGTTCGGATGCTGACCCGTCTATTATGATCGGTACAGTAGGTGACCAGTTTATCGTATTCAACTGTGAAGGCGAAAAACTGGAAGCTGCTTTTGAGTGTGCAGAAGATCATCTGTCTGATGAAGTTATTGATATCGGCGTAGAAAGCGGAAAGATCCCGCCGGTTAACGGAATTGAAGACAAACTGACAGATCCTATCACAATCGAAGTTGTAGAGGCTGCCAACAATGCGTCTGAGATCCAGCTGTGGTATGACCAGTATCTGCCGCCGGCAGTTTCCAATGCGCATCTGGACGGACTTCAGGAGGTATTCGGTCTTACTATGACACCTCAGGAAGCGCAGGAATCTATGCAGCAGGCTATGGAAGAGTATAACGCACAGAAAGCCGAATAAGCAGCAATATGACGGAAAAATCAAAAGGGCTCTGGAGACAGAGCCCTTATTTTTGGCAAAATAGATAAAGAAACCTATAAAAAAGAAGCAGTATGGATAGAAAATTATAGAATCTGGGAAGATTGTTCTATGTAGTTTTCGGAATCTTTTTGTTAGTATGATACTATCAAAAAAGTTCTTAAAGTAATAAGAAGGAGGGATTTTGTTATGAAAGAAAAGAGTACTTCTTTGCTTGCGATCAGGCAGAGAAATACGAGAAAAGTGGCTGCGCTGTTTCTGGCCCCGGTAACGATTCTGATGGTAATCTATATTTTTTACCCCATCGTAGATACGTTTATCACCAGTGCTTATCAGTGGAACGGAATCTCAGCAGACAAAAAATTTATCGGTATCCAAAACTGGATCACGCTTATTCAGGACAAGAGTTTCTGGATCGCCTTTAATAACAATCTGATCATCATGGTACTTTCTATTGTGATCCAGATTCCTCTGGGGCTTGCATTGGCAACATTTCTGGATTTCGGAGGAAAAAAACTTACGGTATTTAAAGTTATCTGGTTTATTCCTCTGCTGATGTCTTCTGTAGCCATTGGTTTCCTGTTTACCTATGCACTGGCTACAAACGGAGGTATTGTAAGTACCATATCCGGCTGGTTCGGGGGCGGAAATATTGACCTTCTTGGCAATCCGAAAACAGCCTTGCTTACTGTTATTGCAGTTATCTGCTGGCAGTTCACACCATTTTATATGGTTTACTTTATGGCTGCATTTACAAATATTCCTTACGATGTATTTGAAGCGGCCAGAATCGATGGGGCTACCAGAGGACAGTATTTCTGGAGAATTGCTCTTCCTCTTCTGGTACCGTCTATGAAGAGCGCTGCCATTCTTTCTATGGTAGGTTCTCTGAAGTATTTCGACCTGATCTATGTAATGACCGGCGGCGGTCCTGGTACATCTACCGAATTGATGGCTACTTATATGTATAAGGAGTCTTTCAGCAACTTTAACATGGGTTACGGTTCAGCGGTTGCAGGTGGAATGTTCATACTGATCTCCATGATCGCACTGATCACAATGAAACTGATTAATGGAAAGAAGGAGGCGTAAATATATGGATACTTATAAGAAAAGTAAAACAAAAAGTATAGTCTGCTGGATAATCGCCTTTGCTCTTGCGATCTTTTATCTGATAGTTTCCTTTCTTCCCTTTATATTTATGGTGCTGAACTCCTTTAAAGAGAAGTTTGAAATGCTGACAAAGGGCGTTTTCGAATTGCCGGAAAGCTTTAATTTTGCCAATTATCAGGAAGTCCTTACAGGAGGATTTGGAAGATATTTTCTGAACAGTGTTATCGTACTTGCAGTTTCCCTGATCCTGCTGCTGTTCATAGCTTCCTGTGCTTCATATCCTCTGGCAAGATTCCAGTTTAAACTGGCCGGCCCTATTTATGCCGGGATCGTAGCCTGTATGTCTATTCCTGTACATATTACTTTGATCCCTGTATTTAAGATGTCTCAGGCTACAGGACTTTACGATAGTATATGGGCATTGATCGGCCCTTATATAGCATTTGCGGTTCCTATTTCTGTGTTTATCCTTACCAGCTTTATGAAAGAGATACCACGGGAGATTGAAGAGTCTGCAGAAATCGATGGCTGTGGAAAGATCAAGATGTTCTTCTCTATGATCCTTCCTCTTTCCAAACCCGGCCTTGCTACACTGGCAATCTATAATGGTGTAAATATGTGGAATGAGTTCTCCTTCGCATATACATTAACCCAGTCTTCCGAAAACCGGACGCTGCCTCTGGCTATCTGGGAATTCCAGGGACAGTATTCCATGAATACTCCTATGATCATGGCAGTCCTGACACTGACACTGTTGCCGATGATCGTAATGTTCATTATCTTCCAGGATAAACTGGTAAAAGGTATGACGGCCGGTGCTGTAAAGGGCTGAGCCAGAGAGAAAAAGGGCGTTTTATACGCCCTTTTTTGCTATACAAGCAAAAGGAAACCAGTGGACACAAGTTTGAAATAAAGATATACTGTTATTGATAAAGACTCAAAACGAAAGCTATCAGGAGAAAAGAATGAAAAAGTGGATAGAACGAATCAATCACTGGAAACTGGATAAGAAAATGCAGGTTCTGGTAACGACTTCTATTATTATGATGACCTTAATTATTTTAGCGGTATCCACCATTTCCTCAGTGACGTCTATGAAAGAAAAGTCCATAGAGCTTCTGCAGACTAACAACGATACTATGGCAGGGAACTACGTGACTTCTCTGGAACAGTATAAAGCTCTGGCAGTGGCTATAGTAATGGATGATACGGTGCAGAATTATCTCCACTGTACCAGCAAGAGAGATCCGTCCTATACCGGATATGCCAATAATGCAGTGAATACTATGACCAGCTGTCAGAATATGTATCCGGATCTGAATTTTATCGGGATAGTAAGCTACCAGATGGATGACTACCTTTATAAGGGAACGGAGGCTCTTGTTTCCAGTGATTTTCAACAGGTCTACGCCCAGGATTATCAACAGTGTCAGACTGTTCAGAATAGTACCATACGTATAGGTTTTTCCAACCGATATTATAAAGGCAGCCGTTATACCCTCAGCGTCTATTTCCCCATTTATGATTTGAATGTGATCATGATGGAACGCGGTCTGCTGTGTATGAATTTTACAAATCCGATCCTGGAACAGATTCTGGAAAACAATCCGGAAACAGGAAGCCGGACTTCAGTCATACAGACAGACGGGACTATTGTAGCAGATCACAATAAGGAAAAAATAGGTGAAAGGGCATCTTACGAAGATCTTCTCAAAGGGGATAGCGGGGAATTTTCCTGGAAAGGGAGACTTTATATTTATCAGAAAGTATCCGGCTGGAATTATTATATTGTAAGCAGTATTGCCAGCCTGGAGCTGTATGCGCCCAGTATTCGTACCATTATTATCATGACAGTCATACTCTTTTTTATGGTTTTGCTGAGTTTTTTTATAGTGAAGCTTATCATACGCCGGGTATACCGGCCTTTGGATCAGACTGTACAGAAAATGGACCAGGTAGCAGCCGGGTCCCTGGATACCCGGTTAAACGTAGAGAGTATGGGAGAGGATTTCCAGAAACTGGCAACGGGTTTTAACTCTATGATGGAGAAAATCCTGGTGCTTATGGATCAGGTGAAAATGGAGCAGCATCAGATAGAACAGATCCGGTTTAATTCTCTCCAGTCCCAGATACAGCCTCATTTTCTTTATAATACTCTGGAGTGTATCCACTGGCAGGCTATGGCAGATGGAAACAAGGAAATTTCCACCCTTGTCATGGCTTTGGCAAAATACTACAGGATCTGTCTGAGCAAGGGACATGATGTGATCCCTCTGGAGCTGGAGATCGAACATATGAAAAACTATCTGATCATTCAGAATATGCGGTATGATAATATAATCGGAAGTGAGATCCAGATCGAAGAAAACTGTAAAGAAACTATGATCCCGAAACTGACCCTCCAGCCTTTGGTGGAAAATTCTATTTATCATGGGATTAAGGTAAAAGAAGGAAAGAAGGGCAGTATTTTTCTGAAAGCAGTAAGGGAAGGGGACCATGTGCTGATCACTCTGGCAGATACCGGGAGTGGAATGACCCAGGCACAGATCGACGCTATGAACCAGCAGCTTTCAGAATATGATGAATCCTTTGGATATGGAGTAAGAAACGTGAATAAGAGGATCGAGCTTCTCTATGGTAAAGATTACGGCCTGTATTATCTCAGAAATGAATTTGGAGGAGTTACTGTGGAAATACAGCTTCCCTATACTACAGAAGTTGATGATGGGATTTTAAAAGGGGATATGATAAATGTATAAAGCACTGATTGTAGACGATGAAAAGATGATACGTATGGGGATGAAAAAAGTAATACCTTGGGAAGATCTGGGTATTGGCGAGGTATATACCGCGGCATCTGCCGCCGAGGCTCTGGAAGTGCTGGATAAGAACAGACCGCAGATCATGATCACAGATATCCAGATGAATGGGATGACCGGACTGGAACTCATCGAGAAAGCCAAGAATATTATTCCCGAATTAAGAGTGATCGTTCTTACTGGCTATGATAATTTTGAGTATGCCAGACAAAGCCTCCGTCTCCAGGTCCAGGACTTTTTTCTGAAACCTATTGAAGAAGAAAATCTTTCCAGGGCTCTCGGCGAACAGGTGAAACAGCTGGATGAAGCGGAGGAAGAAAAACGTAATTTCCGGTTGCAGCAGAGGACCCAGGGAACCGCGGAACAGATGGAGCTGGAAAAATGTATTCGGGGTATTATTAGCCGCCCGAAGGAAAGCAACCAGATCATGGATGTGCTGGAACAATATTATGGATTCCAGATGGATCAGGGGCTTCAGATCGTACTGATCATACCGGCCAAGAATTATTCCGGCCAGGAAGCAGAACAGGATTTTCATGAAATGTCCGTAAAAAATATCTGTATGAGTGTGGTAGATGCTCAGGGAGAAGGTATCACCTTTTCTGAAGAAGATGGAATTCTGGGGATTGTTTATTTTGCGGAGGAGGAAAGTTCTGTTATAGAACATATTGAAGAACTTTCAGGGATCCTAAAGGATGAATTTGATACAAAACCAAAGATCGTGGTGGGAAGTGCTGTGTCAGGGTTTTCCAATCTGTATATTTCTTATAATGACGCAAAGTATCTCCTGAATACAGAAAAGGAAAGTATTCAGGATATTATCCAGACCTTTGGAGAACAGAACAAAAGTAATATTTTCCGGGATATTTTCAGCGAGTTGAAGGGGATTATGTGTTCGAATACCGGAAATACAGAGTATGTTATGAAAGCTTTCCATACTTTTGTAAAAGCTACGGAGTCGTATAATCTGTCTCAGCAGACTGTGCGCAGATTATGCTTTGAGATGGCATCGGATACCTATTTCGCTTATATGGGTGAGTCAAAAGAGACGGAGCCGGGGCGTTTGGATGCGCTGTCCAAAAGTCTGTTGTCCGCCAACCGGGAAGAGGCCTGTGAAGTGACGGAAATGTTTTTGAACCAGATGCTTGGAAAGGAAGAAGAAAGTGTCCATGAGATCGTAGATAAGGCAAAGTATTATATCTCGGAACATCTTACGGAAGATCTTACAGTATCCAATATTGCCGCCTCCCTGTATATCACCCCCAATTATTTTTCAAGACTGTTCAAGCGGGTAACAAAGGAAGGCTGCAACGAATACATTGTGCGGAAGCGTATAGAGAAGGCGAAATCCCTTCTGGAGACCACCAGTTTGAAAACAGGAAAGATCGCTATGATGGTAGGCTACCGGGATACCAATTATTTTTCTCTTGCATTTAAGAAACATACAGGAAAATCCCCCACAAAGTACCGGGAAGAAATGCAGAAACACGGAACAGAAGCATAAAGCAATAAATGGGCAGTTTTCCGCATGAAGGACATAGAGAAAAGACGGAAGGCCAGTGTAAAATATCCATATCAAACAAAATCGGAGGATAGAGTATGAAGAACTTTAAAAAGGAAAGAGCAGAGGCTAGGAAAAAAGCAAAAGAACTGGTAAGCAAAATGACTCTTATGGAAAAAGCCTCTCAGTTAAAATATGATGCATCTCCTGTGGAAAGATTAGGAGTACCTACATATAACTATTGGAATGAGGGCCTTCATGGAGTAGCAAGAGCAGGAGTGGCTACTATGTTTCCCCAGGCGATCGGTATGGCCGCAGCATTTGACGAGGAAGAGATGAAGAAAGTAGGAGATATCATCGCCACAGAAGGAAGGGCAAAATATAATGAATATTCTAAACATGGCGACAGAGATATCTACAAAGGCCTGACTTTCTGGTCGCCTAATGTGAATATTTTCCGGGATCCCCGATGGGGAAGAGGCCATGAGACTTACGGAGAAGATCCGTACCTGACTTCCCGCCTGGGCGTGAAATTTGTAGAAGGACTTCAGGGAGACGGCCCGGTAATGAAAGCAGCCGCCTGTGCCAAACATTTTGCTGTTCACAGCGGCCCGGAATCCATCCGTCATGAGTTTGACGCCAAGGCCACTAAGAAAGATATGTGGGAAACTTATCTCCCTGCTTTTGAAGCCTTAGTCACAGAGGCGGATGTGGAAGCAGTCATGGGTGCCTATAACCGCACCAATGGCGAGCCATGCTGTGGCCATCACTATCTGATGGAAGAAGTTTTGAGAGGAAAATGGAAATTTGACGGCCATTTTGTCTCAGACTGCTGGGCGATTAAAGATTTTCATGAAAATCATAAAGTGACGAAAAATGCCAGAGAATCTGCAGCCCTTGCTTTAAAACGAGGCTGTGATGTAAACTGCGGCAACACTTATCTCCACCTACTGGGAGCTGTGGAGGACGGCCTGATCACAGAAGAAGATATCACAAGATCAGCAGAAAGAGCCCTTACGGCCAGGTTCCTGCTGGGACTTTTTGATGGCAGCGAATATGACAAGATCCCTTATGAGAAAGTGGAATGTAAAGAACATATAGAAGAAGCTCTGAATGTAGCAAGAAAGGGATGCGTTCTTCTGAAAAATGACGGCGTGCTGCCTTTGGATAAATCGAAGATAAAAACCATCGGCGTAGTAGGTCCTAATGCTGACAGCCGTGCTGCCTTGATCGGAAATTATCATGGTACTTCATCCAGATATATCACAGTACTGGAAGGAATCCAGGATGAAGTGGGCGAAGATGTGAGAGTTCTGTATTCCCAGGGCTGCCATCTGTATAAAGACCGGGTAGAAAATCTGGCATGGCCCCAGGATCGTATTTCAGAAGCAGTTATTACCGCAGAACATAGTGACGTTGTTGTGATCTGTGTAGGCCTGGATGAAACGCTGGAAGGTGAAGAAGGAGATACAGGAAACAGCGATGCTTCAGGGGATAAGAAAGATCTTCATCTGCCGAAAGTACAGGAAGAGCTGATCGAGAAAGTAACAGCAGTGGGAAAACCTACCGTTGTTGTTCTTATGGCCGGAAGTGCCATTGACTTAAATTACGCCCAGGAAAACTGCAATGGCATTCTCCTTGCATGGTATCCGGGAGCCAGAGGCGGAAAGGCTGTGGCGGATCTGCTTTTTGGAAAAGTATCTCCGTCAGGAAAACTGCCGGTTACTTTTTATAAAGATCTGGAAGGTATGCCGGAATTTACAGACTATACCATGAAAGGACGGACTTACCGCTATATGGAGAAAGAGCCTCTGTATCCTTTTGGTTATGGATTGACTTATGGAAACGTAGAGGTTACAGATGGAAAACTGCTGAATCAGGTAACTGCAGACTCTGATATTGAAGTAGAGGTTACTGTGGAGAATAAAGGGAAAACAGCCACAGAAGAGGTTGTACAGCTTTATATTAAGGATCTGGAGTCGCCACTGGCGGTACGCAATCACAGTTTATGCGGATTTAAAAGAGTTTCCCTGGAACCGGGAGAGAAGAAAAAACTGTCCTTTACTGTGAAAAACCGGGCTATGGCAGTGGTAGATGAGGCCGGAGAGCGGCATATTGACAGTAAAAGCTTTAAGATTTTTGCCGGTATTTCACAGCCTGACAGCAGGAGTCTGACTCTTACAGGAAAGAAACCGGAAGAAATAAATGTGACACTTGGATAAAGAAAGAAGACAGATTTCTCTATAGAAAAGATAAATTACCCATGCTAACATAAGGGGCAGAATAGGTATATCCTATCCTGTCTCTTTTCAATAGAAAGCACGGAAGACAGAACGGTTTCTGAAAAGAACAGGAAGGGATTATGGCCTGAGGAAAGAGAAAGGACTGAAGAGCTATGCAGAACTGGAAAAAGAAAATCATGATCCTTGGATTAAGCGTTTCCCTTGTGGCGGGAGGCCTGTACGGGTGCGGAAATACAGAAGAGACTACAGAAAAGACGGAAGGCACCTCGGGAGAAAGCCAGGAGACTGTGGAGAAAGCGGAAGGCAGCAGTCAGGCGCAGATAGAAAAACCGGAGAAAACCCAGGCGGAACACCCTCAGTTTGTAGCTGATGGTATCAGAAAAGTAGTTCTGGTAGAGGATGGAGAGGAAATCTTTAATCTTTCCAATGAGCCGGCGGGATATAAGATGGATTTTGATTACTGGGAGATCCTGAATCCTTATGATGAAACAGTAACTGTGAATACAGAAGCTATGTATGAGCTTTTTGACGTACTCTGCGGACTGAATTTTCAGGCTCCTGTAGCAGTGGATGCAGAGATGGATACGGGAATTGCAGACTCCCGGACCAGTATCACACTGGATTTTGTAGATACATTGGATGATTCTAAGGCAAAACAGACTGATTACGCAGATAAGACAGCAACTATCATCCTGGGAAATGAAGACGGCGCGGGAAATCGCTTTGCAGCAATCCAGGGATTTGAAGACCAGATATATAAGCTTTCAGCCAGTACAATAGATTCTATTTTCGGTCTGGATCCATTTTCCTATATTTTAAAGATTCCGGTATTGATCAATATTGATACTGTGGAAAGTATGGAGATCCAGGCAGGCAAAAAATCTTATGAGATGAATGTAGACTCTGTAAACGGTGAATACCAATTTGGCAATAAGGATGTGGAGAAGACAGACTTCACTACTCTTTATCAGGAAATCTGCGGAATTATGCTGGAAGGAGAGGCTGAGGAAGAGAAGATTACTAAAGAAGGGGATCCGGAACTGGAAATTACCTTCCATAGAAATAGTGAAGAATATCCGGAAATACAGGTGTCGTATTACTCTTATGATGATACCCATGATCTTCTGGAAGTAAACGGAAACAGCTATTTCCTGGTAAATTCAGAAGATGTAGATAATCTCATAACTTCTGTAAGAAAAGCATTTTAACAGATATAAATAAAAAGGAACTGTTGTATCAGACATATGTCAGGAATAAAATGTATAAATATTCCTTGCCTCAATTCAATACAACAGTTCCTTCTTTTTGTGCAAAAAGCCCTTAAATACAGGACTTTCCTAACAGTCGAGTCCCTGATTTGCCCGGAATCATTGACTTTTTAAATTTTCCTTCCTATCCTTTAGATAGAAAACAGCGGAGCCTGAGACAAAGATATATATATGTCCTTCGCTGTAAAAGATCGAGAGGAGATGAAGTATATGGAAAATAAGAAGACATTTGGCGCTTACGTTCTTCAACGGCGGCGGGAACTGGGAATGACCCAGAAGGAACTGGCAGAGAAATTATATGTGACAGAGTCTGCCGTCAGCAAGTGGGAGAGAGGACTCAGCTACCCGGATATTACAATCCTGCAGAATCTTTGTGCCGTTCTTCAGGTAACGGAACACGAACTTCTTACAGGAAGCGAGGACACCAGCCGGAAAGTTTCCGAGAAGCTGGCTCAGAAATACAAAAAACTGACACGGAATTATCGGATCGTTCAATATGTACTTTATGGAATGATCCTGGCAGGATGCGGCATTGGAAACCTGGTTTCTTCTCATACCCTGGACTGGTTTTTTATCGCAGCTGCCGGGGTGATGATGGCGGCTTCCCTGACTCTGGTACCGGCTCTTGCAGCCCTGGATCCCAGATTTGAAAATTATAAGCTGCCTCTGGCCTTTGGTTCTTTTACATGTTCTTTGGAGATTTTACTGCTGGTCTGCTGTCTTTACAGCGGCGGTACCTGGTTTTGGGTGGCAGGGACGGCGGTACTATTCGGTTTTGCCCTGGTATTTCTGCCTTTTTTACTGCCTTTTCTTTCATTACCTTCGTCTATGGCAGACAGAAAGACTTCCGTATATCTGCTGACGGTGACAGGACTTTTGATACTTCTGCTTCTGACCTCCTGTCTGTCAGCAGGAGAAACCTGGTTTCCTGTAGCAGCAGTAAGTGTGCTTTTTGGCCTGAGCCTCTTCATCCTGCCGGTTCTTTTATATCAGCTTCCTTTGTCAGAGTGGATGGAAGAGCGGAAGCTGTCCATGTATCTGCTGATAGAAACGGCGTTACTGCTTTTTCTTCTGTTAGTCTGTGATCTTAACGGCGGGGGGAACTGGTTCTTTCCTGCAGCCCTTGGAGTACTTCTTGGGCTTGGGCTGGTATTTCTGCCTATTATATTAAGGCAGACCCTTAGGGATCTGCCTCTGTACCGGCATAAGTCTCTCCTTTATCTCTCAGCAGAGACGGTATTTTTCCTGCTTCTTTTATTTATTGTGGCCCTTCAGGGAGAAAATCTCAGAGGTTTTTGGACTTTAAGCCTTCCCAATGCCTTGTTGTTCCTGGTCCTTCCCTGGGGCGTTATGGGGGCTCTGCGCTATCTCCCTGTAAACCGCTGGCTGAGAGCAGCGGCAGCTTTTGCATGGACAGGGCTGTGGATATGGCTGGCGCCTGCCGGTTTTGACCAGATCATGATCCCTGTATACGGACAGCCTGAGAAGCCTTATTCCCTTGCCATTCCCTTTGACTTTACAAAATGGGAGCTGCCATATAATGTCTGGAATGTCATTATGATCATTCTGCTGGCGCTGGGAGCCGCGGCACTGCTCTGTGTATATATGGGCCTGCGAGCTATGAGAAGCCGAAGAAATCCATAAGTTCTATACTTCACCCTGATAGCAGAACCAGTCAAAATCTGCATGGTTTCTGCTGGCTGTGTGGTTGGATGTGGCGTACATACCCAGATATACGCCGGTAAAACCATTATTGACCACGGAACTTAAGAGGGAAGCTTCCACATTTTCAATCAGGGGAAGCATTTCCTGATCATCAGATCCATAGTAAAAGGAATAACCGGTGGTATGGCCGTATACACTGAGATACAGACGTTTTGACGGAGAGATTCCCTTTTCAACCAGAAGGGATTTCTTTCCGTTTTCTGTTTTCCAGAAACGAAGGACCGGTTGTTCCTCTTTTTGTCCGAGAGTCATCAGATAATGAAAACGGTCGTCCTGTACCAGGGCGATGCCTGCCTCTTCCTGATCTGCAGCCGGAGCAAACTCCATGGCTGTCTTAGCCAGAAAGTTTTTATGCCGTTGTCTTCGCCCTATAAAGGAAGGGGTGCAGATCTCTTCCATAACTTCCGGACGGACCTGAAGCCGGAGATATCCGGGCCGGTCTGTCAGGCTGTAGAAGGGGTCCACAGGGGGATGGATAGTGTTCCACTGCAGCTGGAGGGTGGAACACTCAAAATTATCCCACTGGGGCATAGGGGGATAGAGGGTCCTGGGGAGATCTGGAAGCCGTTCTTCTTCATTTACCAGTCCGTTTTCATTGTCGATCATAGGCCAGCCATCTTCTGCCCATACAAAAGGAACCATAAAGGTTTCACGGCCAAGATTGTAATGGCCTCCTTCATAGGGACGGACAGCCAGCAGTACCATCCACCATTCTCCGTTCTGAGTTTCTACAATATCTGCATGGCCGGTAACAGAGATAGGATTCAGTACAGGCATATGCCGGTGTGTGAGAATAGGATTTCTGGGACAGATCTCATAATCACCGTTGATCGTCCGGCACCGGGCCATTTGAACACTGTGGTTGATAAAGGTTCCCCCCTCTGCCACCAGGAGATAATACCAGCCGTCCTTTTTATAGATATGAGGAGCCTCGATCCATTTGGAACGGGTTTTCTTGCCATCCCAGACAATATATCTGGGCCCCTTGAACTGGAAGGTTTCAGGATCCAGCTCGTTCAGATAGATGCCGTGATGGCCTTCATACAGACATTCCTGACTGATGAAATTGCCTACATACCACAGAGAACCGTCATCATCAAAGAAAAGGCTGGAATCAATGCCGTCAGCTCCTTCTACTACAATCGGGTCGCTCCATGGGCCTGCAGGATTTTGGGCAGTGATCACATAATTGTCTCTCTGAGCCTCCCGTCCTTCGGAAACGAAGGTATTGATGATATAAAAGGTTCCCTGGTGGTAACGGATACTGGGAGCCCATAGCCCTTCGGAGGTTTCACAGTTTTTATAGTCCAGCTGTGCTGGACGGTGGATACCATGACCGATCTGTTCCCAATGTACCAGATCCCGGCTGTGAAAGATTGGAAGACCGGGATAATAGACAAAGGAAGAAGTGACCATGTAATAGTCCTCCCCAACTCTGCAGATAGAAGGATCCGGATAAAAGCCGGAAAGTAATGGATTGTGAAAAGTTTGTTTTAACATATAGGTCCTCCTGTAAATTTAGTAACTTTACTCAACTTTCCCAGCTAATATCTGCAAACAATGTCTGTATAAACTTGGCCTGTGAAGCAATCCAATCGGTTACTTTACTTTTTATGCAGGCTGTGATATCTGCTGACAGCATAGAAATATGCTCCACA
>DXIQ01000014.1 GCA_019112785.1 Candidatus Blautia stercorigallinarum | reverse complement strand
TGGACGATCTGGCAGGAACTGAGTGTTTCCCGTGCATTAATGAAGTGATTCTGACAAAGCTGATGACAGAAATCAGCGACCATATCATTGATGTTGACACCATAACTTCGACCGTTGAAAAGCGGAGAACCTGTGCATGGTATGAGCCGTTTAAGAACTTTTATGATGGTATTTTGCAAGTGGCAAATATGCAGAGCTTCTTTAAGGAGCATTCTGCCGGATTCCATACCGCAGAAGCAAAAGGTATATGGAAAGAATATACGGAAAGCTATTATCAGATGGATACTTATTACCGTTTGTTCCATCTGAGTTTCCAAAAGAGTCTGGAAACCTCCAATATTCTGTTGGATGATTTGTTTAAGCACGTCGTCGATAAAGTGGAAGGACTCTATACTCATTGGTTCTTAGGTGAGTTGGGTAATAACTGGTCAGATGTGTGCGCAGATGAACTGGCTGCCTACGGTAAGGTTTTGGAAGTACCGCAGCAGGAAGAATTTTACCGTTCCCGTATTAAGACTTCAGATACCAGAGTATTCGTGATTATTTCGGATGCTATGCGCTATGAAGTGGCAGCTGCTATGGCAGACCAACTTCAGAGAGAAACACAAAGCAAGGTATCCATTAGCAGTATGCAAAGCATTTTCCCTTCCATTACAAAGTTCGGTATGGCAGCGTTACTGCCACATAAAGAGCTCACGGTAGAGGTTCGGAACGACTTTTTAGCGGTTTTGGCAGATGGTCAATCTACGGCAAGCACTTACCGAGATAAGGTCCTGAAATCAGAAGATCCGGCAAGTGTAGCATTGAAATACAATGACATTATTGCCATGAGACGAGCAGAACGAAGTGCATTGGTAAAGGGTATGGATGTGGTCTATATCTATCACAATACCATTGACGAAGCCAGTCATACTTCTGATACAGCTGTTTTTGCCGCCTGTGATAAGGCAATTTCAGAAGTAAAGAACCTTGTGCGTATTATTGTAAATGAATTTGGCGGTACGAATATTCTGATTACGGCTGACCACGGATTTCTTTATACATACAGTCCTTTGAAGGAAGAGGATAAGGTAGATAAAAGCGGCTTTTTTGATGTAGATGTAGTAAACTCTGATGTTTTAAAAAAAGAAAGCATCAGGCGGTGTGTGGAATATGGCAGAAGATATGCAATTATGAAAAAAGGTGTGCAACCTGACTATTTGATGCCTGTAAAATTCCTGGGTGGAAATACAGAGTTTGAAGGATTTACTCCAAGAGAAAGTATCCGTATCAAGATGAGTGGCGGCGGTATGAACTTTGTACATGGCGGTATCAGCTTGCAGGAAATGGTTGTTCCGGTGATTGAATATCACTATCTTCGTAACGATTCTATGGAATACAAGCGGAATAGGCAGAAATATGATACCAAGCCGGTAACAGTTAATCTGTTGTCCGCAAACCGTAAAATCAGCAACATGATTTTCTCGCTGAATTTCTATCAGAAGGATGCAGTTAGTGCAAACCGTGAAGCGGCTACTTATCAGGTATACTTTACGGATGAAAATGGCAAACAGATCAGTGATATTCAGAAGATTATTGCGGATAAGACCAGCGACAACGGCGCAGAGAGAACTTTCCGCTGTCAGTTTAATCTGAAATCTTTGAAATACAGTAATACCGCTACTTACTATCTGATAATTGCAGATGAACAGGGATTGCAGATGCCACAGCGTGAGCCATTCCAGATTGACATCGCTTTTGCGGTGGATGAGTTTGATTTCTTTAGTTAATACTGCAGGAGGATAGAAAGATGGAGCAATTTATAGAGGGCGAAAGTACCCGTGAAGAAATAAAGAACAAGCTCCGTCAGATTTTTGACGGTAAGATTGTTCGTAAAGACCTGACAAAGAAAATCAAGGAAGGTGCGAATGTCCCAGTTTATGTCCTTGAGTTCTTATTGGGGCAGTATTGCAGCTCAGATGATGAAACTATCATAGAAAAAGGTGTACAAAATGTAAAGCGGATTCTTGCCGACAATTTTGTACGTCCGGATGAATCGCAGAAGATTCTTTCTCAGTTGCGTAAAAATGGCAGTCACACAATTATTGATATGGTGACTGTTCGCTTGGATATGAAAAAGGACTGCTTTTTTGCAGAGTTTTCCAATCTGGGAGTTGGCAATGTACCGATTGCCGACGAATACCCGGAAAAGTTTGACCGCCTGCTCTGCGGCGGTATCTGGTGTATTGTTCAGTTGGATTATGAGGTTGAAGGTGACAATAACTTTGGCATAGAGGATATTGACGGGAATCCGCTTCGTTCTAAACAGAAAAAGCAGAAAGATATTTCTCCAATCAGCATCCGTAAGCTGACACCGATCCAGATGCCACATATTGACATTGACGAGCTGAAGCAGGGACGAAAAGCCTTCACGAAAGATGAATGGCTGGATATCCTTCTCCGTTCTATCGGCATGGAGGCGGACGAATTTACATACCGTGAAAAATGGTTGCTTTTGACTCGTATGATTCCACTGGTAGAGAATAATTTTAATCTTTGTGAGTTGGGCCCGAGAAGCACTGGAAAATCCCATCTCTATAAAGAGATTTCTCCGAACAGCATTTTGATTTCTGGTGGACAGACAACAGTTGCAAACCTCTTTTATAATATGGGGCGCAAGACGGTTGGGCTGGTCGGTTTGTGGGATTGCGTTGCTTTTGATGAAGTGGCCGGTATCAAATTCAAGGATAAAGACGGTATCCAGATTATGAAAGACTACATGGCATCTGGCTCTTTTGCCCGTGGCAAAGAAGAAAAGGCTGCTACTGCTTCCATGGTCTTTGTGGGAAACATCAATCAGAGTGTGGATGTGCTGTTGAAAACCTCCAGTTTGTTTGCACCTTTCCCGCCGGAAATGGGGACGGATACAGCATTCCTCGACCGTATACACTGCTATCTTCCAGGCTGGGAGATTCCGAAGTTCAGACCGGAGCATTTTACCGACGATTATGGCTTTATAAGTGATTATCTGGCAGAGTTTATCCGAGAACTTCGTAAAGAACAGTATGGCGATGCACTTGATCACTATTTCCGTCTGGGAAGGAATTTGAATCAGCGTGATACGATTGCAGTCCGCTGCATGGTAGACGGTTATCTGAAGCTGATGTACCCGAATGGTGAGTTTACTAAAAAAGAACTGGAAGAAGTCATTCAGATTGCATTGGAAATGCGCCGCCGTGTCAAAGAACAGCTGAAAAAACTGGGAGGTATGGAGTTCTACGATGTGAATTTCTCTTATATTGACCTGGATGATATGTCGGAGCATTATGTTTCTGTACCGGAACAGGGCGGCGGTAAGTTAATTCCGGATGGTATGTGCAATCCAGGACAGGTTTATACCGTATCCAGAGGGAAAAGCGGCATGATTGGTGTATTCCGTCTGGAAAGTCAGATGCTACCGGGAAATGGAAAGATTGAACGGACGGGGTTAGGCAGCGATTCTAAATGCAAGGAAGCTGTGAACACGGCATTTAACTATTTGAAAGCAAATGGCAACAGAATCAGCGGTTCTATCAGTACCTCGACCAAAGATTATATCATCAATTATCAGGATTTGCAGGGCATTGGAATGACCGAGAAGCTGGCACTTCCTACGTTGATTGCTCTTTGCTCGATTGCGCTGGGAAAGCCAGTGGTCAGCAATTTGGCAATTCTGGGAGATATTACAATCAGCGGCACGATGATAAAGGTAGATGAGCTTGCCAATACGCTTCAAGTGTGCCTGGACAGCGGCGCAAAGAAAGTGCTGCTTCCGAGCACCTCGTTTGTTGATTTTGCAAGCGTTCCGGCTGATCTGATGAGTGCATTTCAGTTGATTCCGTATCAGAGTGCAGAGGATGCTGTGTTCAAGGCATTGGGAGTAGAATAAAACCAAAGATAGGAGACTGCGAATGGCTATTGAGAAGGTAATTATTCAAAATTTTAAAAGGTTCAAAAATCCCTTTGAAATTAAATTTAATGAAAACATCAATCTTCTGGTTGGTGATAACGAATCCGGAAAATCTACTATTCTTGAAGCCATTCATGTGGCTTTAACAGGTATATATGCTGGTCGGAGCATTAGGAATCAGCTGTCAGCGTATTTATTTAATAGAGAGGTAGTTGAGGAATATCTGGCATCGGTGGAGGCTGGACATCCGATTGCACCTCCGGAAATAATGATTGAGCTATATTTCAAAAGCGGAACACTGCCTGAATATGAAGGCAATGGCAATTCTAAAAAAAGTGATGGCACAGAAGGCATTAGATTTTCAATTAGTTTTTCTGATAAATTTAACGCAGAATATGAAAGGTTGATTAAAACACAAAAACTTATAAGTTTACCTATTGAATTTTATGAAGCTAAATGGTTTTCTTTCAGTAGAGATGAGAAAATGCCGAGATTCATACCAATAAAATCTGTAATGATTGATTCGTCAAATTACAGATACCAAAACGGATCTGATGTATATATTTCCAGAGTAGTAAAAGATTTTCTTGAACCAGAGGACATAACAGCAATAACACAAGCCCATAGAAATATGATAGATGAGTTTGCACAAAATGAAGCTATTCAGTTAATCAATGAGAAAATTAGTGCTGCATCTACTGTCATGAACGGAAAATTATCGTTAAGTGCTGATCAGGGAGTTCAGAACTCTTGGGAATCAAGTTTGGTTACACAGGTGGATGGAATCCCGTTTGCTAATGCTGGAAAAGGGGCACAATGTATTATAAAAACACAATTAGCTTTAAGTCATAAACAGGCGGAAAAAGCAAGTATTATTTTGATTGAAGAACCTGAAAGCCACTTGTCTTTTTCTCGACTGAGTGAATTGATGGGAGTTATTGAAAAGGCTGCATCTGGTAGACAGATTATAGCATCAACGCATAGCAGCTTTGTTGCTAATAAGCTCGGACTGGAAAATTTGATTTTACTTTCAGACAATAATTGTTGCTCGATGCAATCGCTCAAGAAGGAAACTTTTGGATTTTTCAAAAAAGTGGCAGGTTATGATACGCTGCGACTGATTCTTTGTAAAAAATCAATCTTGGTAGAAGGTGACTCGGATGAACTGGTTGTCCAGCGGGCATATATGGACACTCATGAGGGGAGACTTCCTATCCAAGATGGAATAGATGTAATGACCGTAAGAGGAGTAACATTTAAACGGTATCTTGAAATTGCACGGATATTAAACAAAGAAACGGCTGTCGTTACAGATAATGATGGAAATATTGAAGCTGTTAAGAAGAAGTACAAAAAATATGAGGAAATACCGTTTATCCATATTTGTGTTGATGAAGTGGTAGATACAGGTGATTTAAAACTGTCAGGTAAGGATTTTAATTACAATACTTTAGAGCCGAAAATATTGAAAGAAAATGGGCGAGAAGTAATGAATAATATTTTTGGAACTAAGTATGATACTGATGATGAGATGCACAAATATATGCATGCACACAAGACAGATTGTGCAATAGCAATTTTTGAATCGGCTACTAAAATTAAATATCCTGAGTATATAATGAGGGCATTAAAAGATGAGTAGTCTAATTGTTGCGGCGGCAGGGGCAGGAAAAACAACATTTCTTGTAAAGCAGGCATTGGAGATTTCTGAAAATGTTTTGATAACGACTTATACCGATGCAAACGAACAAAGCATTAGAGATAAATTCTACGAAATGAATGGTTGTATTCCATCAAATGTAACCATTATTCCGTGGTTTTCTCTGTTGCTTAAGCATGGTATACGACCTTATCAAAGTTATCTTATAAATAATAGAGTGTCTGGAGTATTATTAGTGAATAAGGCAGATAAGAGACTGTTGAAGCTAAAGGACACAAATGAGAAAAAATATATCACTGCTTCTGGTAATGTATATTCAAATATGATTTCAAAATTGCCATGTGTCTTGGATAGATTATCGAATGGCTGTGTGTTTCGGAGAATGAGAAAGATTTTTTCTTATGTTTTTGTAGACGAAATACAAGATTTTGCTGGATATGATTTGGAAGTTATAAGAAAACTGTACGAGGTCGGTTGTAACATGACTTTGGTAGGCGATCCTCGTCAGACGACGTATCGAACACATTATGAAACAAAATATAAAAAGTATGCAGGTGGAAAAATAGTAAATTTTGTACAGGAAAACATTCCTGAAATGAATATTGACTCCACGACATTAGCGACATCGTATCGCAATAATCAGATTATATGTGATTTGGCAAATCAGATGTATCCTGATATGAAGCCATGTGATTCTGCTATGAACGAAAAGACAGGACATGACGGAATATTTTGGATTGAAGAAAGGGATATTGATAACTATATGGAAACATATAATCCCGTTCAACTTAGATATGATAAAAGAACCAAGGTAAATGAAAAATTTAGAGTAACAACTTTTGGTTCAGCAAAGGGACTTACTTTCGATCGAGTTTTGATATATCCAACACAGCCAATGCTGAATTGGCTGTCGGGAAAATCGAGGGACATGAAAGCTGAAAGTCTTTCCAAGTTTTATGTGGCAGTTACCAGAGCAAAGTATAGCGTTGGTTTTGTATATAAAACAAAAAAGATTCCGTCTGACAATATCGGAGAAAAGTGGACACTTGGATAAATAATTGAAGGGGCGCTGTTTTCAAGAAGCCGCACAGATGGAGAAATGAACTTCCCATCGTTGTGTAAATTTCCAACGGTGGGGAAACTTTTATATGGATATTCGACATTGATTTTAGGCTCAAATTTTCCATCCCCTTCAGTCATTTGTACCCGATGACGATGTACAGGTTTCTTTTGTTTTGCCATAATAAAAGGTCCGCCTATGAATTAGATTTTATCATAGAAGAACCTTTCATTATAATATTTACGCAAAAGTTTTATACTGTTGAATACTTTATGCCCCTAAGGCCTATTTGAGCGTAATCTGTTCACCATCTATGCTGATAGAGTTATCAAGCATATGAAGAGCAGAATCCATAGCTTCATTGATGGCTTTACCTACACGGGTTACTCCACATTGAACGGCCAGTGAGTGATACAGGCCATTTTTGTCAGCAGACACATTTTGTTTGAGAATTTCCAGCATACCTGCTGCCAATTCCGCAGGAGCAATTTGCTTAATTTCGCGTTCGATGTCACCTGACTTTCGGAATTGAATCTTTTTTTCGTTAGTCAGATATAAAAAGCCATTTTTACGAATAATGCCGTATCGTTGGTATCCGGACATTTGCTGTTCATAGGCATGCTGTACAACTTTGGTGACTTTTTCGCGGCCAAAACACCAGACAATGCGTTTCAAAAGCAATTCTTCCGAAAGCGGAGCTTCTACTTCCAAGATGGCTTTCACCATACCTTTGAAATCATGTGGTAGATATTGCTTACTTAATTGATAAATATCAGCTGCTTTATAGGGCGGAAATTCAAAATGTTTTTCGGCTGCAGCCTCTTCAAATGTTTCCACCGATTTACTGTTTGCCGGTTTTGCCTCCGTTCTCATAGGATTTTTGATTGCATCAGTTGCTGCTTCTAAAAGACGAAGCTGTTCTACCGATTTGTTCCGAAACCAATCCGTAGACCAGATACGATAGAACTTCCAGCCCATACGCTCTAAAATTTCCTGCCGTAAACGGTCCCGGTCCCGGGCATTTTTTGAAGCGTGATATGTTGCGCCATCACATTCAATGGCGAGAACGTAATCGGAACTATTAGGAAGTTTCAGACCAAGATCAATCCGGAATCCGGAGCACCCTACCTGTGTGTCTACAGAAAAACCTTTGGAGCGTAAGAAGTCACACACTTCCAGTTCAAAATCAGAGTCGAATTGTTCAAACGGATTAACGTTGACGTTGCGCTCTAATGCGATCTCGCCATTCTCTGCAAAATCGAGATATTCACGAAGCAGTTTTGCACCTTCTGCGGATGTCCGTTTCAAATCAATATCGGTATAGTGCATAGAAGAAACCAATTGTACATTACATTTCGCACGGGTAACTGCAACATTTAATCTCCTTTCTCCGCCAATGCGATTCAATGGACCAAAGTTGTGCAGTAAGCGTCCCTGTGCATCGATTCCATAAGCAACGCTGAATATGATAGTGTCTCGTTCATCACCTTGAACTGTTTCAAGATTTTTAATAAAAAATGGTTCTTTTCTATCATGCTTGAAGAAAAATTCTTTTTCAGGTGTGTTCTGCCTCCGTTTTGCAAGCAACCTGTCAATCAAATCTTGCTGGGCAATACTAAACGCTACCACCCCTAAGCTACGATTCGGGTATTTGTCAATATTCTGATAGATCAGATCGACAATGAATTCTGCTTCTTTCCGATTGGTATGTGATCTGCGGTCAAAAATACCATCCACATGATAATAATCCACACCGATTCCCGGAGCATCTGCCTTAGCAGATGGGAAGGTTACAAGATCATTATCATAGAAGTTTTTGTTTGAAAATGTAATAAGCTGTTCAAAGCGGCTACGATAATGCCAGCGTAAACGGAGCTGCTGCATAGAGGTTGAACACAAATCTAAAATGGATTCAAAGTCCGTTACATCTCCAGTTTCTTCATCACTGTCTTCCGCTTCGATAGAGGCATTAAAGAAGTTGCTGGGTGGCATTTGCTTGGAGTCTCCAACAACAATCAGTTGTTTGGCGCGATAAATTGCACCTATTGCGTCCTGTGGAAAAATCTGTGATGCTTCATCAAATACGACTACATCAAAGTGAACGGAATCCGGTGCGAGGAAGGTACTGACGCTTAGAGGCGACATCAGAAAACATGGTTTGATCCGTTGGACAAGTTCACCGGTTTCAGTAAGTAACGAGCGAATGCTTTTTTGTTTTCGCTTTTTTTCTCCTTCACGTAGTAGGATAGCCAGTGCGCTTCCAGGGGCAATCATATCAAGGGAAGGTCGTTTGGCTGAAAGTTCCGCACGAATTTTGGCCTTATTAATTTCAAATTGTTCGGTATCTTTCGCGGAAAAAGTTCGGATTGCCTTATCCTGGGAAATTCGGTTAAAGGCGGACAGAACTGGTGTTTCCGATAAAATCAAATCGATCCACTGATAGTAAAATTGCTTTTGGAATACACCGACGATATGTTTTGGCTCAATATTATGACTAATGGCAACATTTATATAAGATACAATTTGTTTATCATCCAGTTTGGAAAGAAGGCTCCTAAAATGACACCAGTTATCCAGCTTATCTATTTCATACAGACATCCATTCAGACGTAATAGTACCAGGGGACAGGGGGCAAAATAAATATCCAACACTGTTTTGTCAAAATATCCTGCGGTATGATTAAGAACTTCAATATCACAAGCTGCAAAAGCATCCCTCAACTTTTGGGAATAATCTGCAAAAAAATTCTTTTCGGCGACAAAATCGGAATAACTGCCTAATGTACCAAAAGACATATCGTTGGAGAACATAGATTCTAATGTGGACAATTGTCCTGTTATATAATCCCATTCTGTTTCAATACCTTTATAGGCTGCACCTAGAAAGACCTTGATCGGAGCTTCCGCCTCGCTATATTCCCTGCATTTTTGTTGGTAACAGGAGAGGCGCTGTGTCAAAGTGATTGCTTCGTTGTAAGAAGGCTTCTTCCCATCTTTTTTGCACAAACAAAGATCTGAGATGAGTTGCTTGTATTCAGTATTGAAAAATCTTGAAAAAGTTCCATTAAACTGCCTTGTCAGTTTCATATAATAGGCTGAACCATCCAGATTATAGATGTCATCATTAAATGTAGCGTTCAGCTCAGCTCTGTAATTGAGGATATCTGAGCTCAATGTCTGCAATTTATTTAGGACAGAATTTACCTCATTAAAATGCACTCTGTCTAAAAGCAATGGAGTGATAACCTGAGAAGTTGCAGCAAAATCGAAAAACGTATTCCAAATGTGCGCCTCTTCTATATTGGTACAGTGTATTCTATACTTTTCGGAAATTTCCGTCTGCAAGGGAATCAATGTCTGTAAAAATTGCACAACAGTAGAAAAGTTATTTTTCACTTCAGATCTTGCCATATATGATGTATCCTGATTGATATATCCGTACCAAGGATTTTTTCTATAGTCATATCCGATAGATGGGATATAGTCTACATACTGCTCCAAAAGAGGTGTTGTTTCTGTTAAATACATTTTGCCTTTTGAAGAAAGCTGCGGAATAGTCCACTCCACATTAGGCATGAATCGAAGTGCGGCATACGCTTCATACAACTGATATAAGCTCTTTTCAATAACCGGACGTTGTTTGTGTAATTCTGTTGCATAAGCATTGAGCTGTCGTTCTGCCTTTTGCTTGAGTTCAATTTCCATGTCAGCCTTGGATGAAAGGGTGCTCTTTCCTGTGCGGAGTGTGTGGCAGATATCTGCGATAACCTCTTTTTTATTTGCCTTATGGCTATGAAGCTGCAAGCAAAATTCTGCAAGCCCCGCCTGATCCAATTTTTCATAAACCACGTTTAATGCTGCTAATTTCTCGGATACAAATAAAACTTTTTTTCCATCACTGAGACATTCTGCAATTATATTTGTAATAGTCTGGCTTTTACCGGTTCCGGGAGGTCCCTGTAAAACAAAACTTTTTCCAGACTTAGCCAACTCTATTGCTTCAATCTGGCTGGAATCCGCATCTACTACACTATGTAATTCAATCAGCGGGTCAGCAACCTGTGTAATTGCTTCGTTATTTTCCTTGTTTTCCTCAGTATCAACTGGTTCACCTAAAAGTTGGCGAACATTCCGGTTCGATAGAATAGTAGCTGCATTATCCTTGAGATCTCGGTACATGTTGATTTTAAGAAATGAAAAAATACCTATTTTGCATTCTTGAGTAATTGTCCATTGCAGCTTTTTAATAAGGGGTTTTATTTTGTCAAGATAATCCGCCAAATCTTCGTCATTATAATCAGGAAGTTTTACCCCGTATTCAGCCTCCATTTTATAAGCAAAGGTTGGATTGACAATGATATCATCCTCCGTGGATTTGATGAAATATGGCTCCACTGCGGATGCCTGGTCTAACTGAACGGGCACAAGCAAAATCGGTGCACGAAAAACGTAATTCGATGAATCACTTTCTTTCCAGTGGATAAAGCCGAATGCCATATATGCAACATTCACACCGGTTTCCTCAATAAACTCCCGCGCCTTTTTATCAATGTTTTTCAATGCTGTAAGCGGATTTGTTGTTGCATTATAAAGCAAAATCTGATTCTGTCGTTTGAGCTTTCCAGAGTATTGGGACAAAAAGGCAGCTTTTTTATTTGATGCATCGATGCTTTCTGATGCTTCAATTTGAATTTGCTCATATTCAGGGGCATTCTCAATTATTTTGGGATCAAATACTTCAAAAGAAGCCAATCCATCAATTTTTTTAAAAAGAGCATCGGAAGAAGGAAATAATATCTCTACAGTTGAAGCTCTTGTGTCCTTGAAGTTAATTAAATTGTTACGCTTGCCTGTATCTAGTAGTAAATCAGCCCATTTGTCCAGTTTTCTTGTGTTCACTGTCCTGTTTCACCTCTATATATAAAATTCATGTTCCTTATTTTTGCAGTCTTATATGATATCCGTAATATTGTAAAGATTATAAAGTTAGCTTGCATGTCCCTCTATAAATTCTATTTAATTGCAATAAGTAGTATATCATGGATAGGAATTGTACTCAATTCTGTAAGTATAAAACTTTGATTCATTGAATTGGCCTGTATGTATTAGCACGTCTAAGTAAAGGCGTACCTATTTTAATAGACAGCATGAAAAAATTTGTAATGTGCTGGGCTTGTAATATTGGTAACATCATGGAATTTACTCCTGATGATAAAAGTGGAGGAAAAGATGCGCCATTACATGTTTAACACAATTGCAGAGGTAAAATCCACCCACGATTTTAGAAAGAAGGAAAACAGAAGAAAGCCAGAAATAACTTTTTCATGTAACCGGGTTAAAAAAATTTAAAAAAATTAGCACTCACCTCTTGACAGTGCTAATAATACGTGCTATATTACATATAGAACAAAGGAAGAGATAAAAAGAAAGGTTCCTGAGTTCCGAAATCAACACTTGGATCTGTCCAAAGTGCTAAAATAAATAATATGATGTCTATTGAAAGGAGATATGACTTATGTTAGTACCTAGTATTTTTGGAGAAAGTTTATTTGATGATTTTATGGATTTCCCATTTGAGAGAGAATTTTTCAGAAGGACTCCGGCATACGGAAAGACTGAGAAGAATATTATGAAGACAGATGTCAAAGAGACAGACAATGCTTATGAATTGGACATTGATCTTCCTGGCTATAAGAAAGATGAAGTTACAGCGAAACTGGAGAACGGTTATCTGACCATCAGCGCTACCAAAGGTGCAAACAATGACGAGCAGAACAAAGAAGGCAAATACATCCGCAGGGAGCGTTATACAGGAACCATGAGCAGAAGCTTCTATGTAGGCGAGGATGTTCAGCAGGAAGACATTCATGCTAAGTTTGAGGATGGTATCCTGAAACTGACAGTTCCGAAAGAAGATCCGAAGAAAGTAGAAGAGAAGAAATATATTTCCATCGAGGGATAATAAGAATCTTGCCATAACTTTTCCCATTTAAGAAAGGCCCGGAAACAGTCGGAAGAAGACTTGTTTCCGGGCCTTTTGTATTGCCCTTCACTATGCCTTAGACAGGGCAAAAGGAGCAGATCAGGAGAAGGCTCCGCCCCGGGAACCGGGGATCTTCCCTTCATTTTTGGCTTCTAAGACCCGTATGGCGTGATAGAGAAATTCATTAAAGGGTGTGGGTATACCCAGTTCTTTTCCCATGCGCAGGATCGTGCCTGCAAACATTTCTACCTCTGTTTTGCGGCCGGCCAGGAGATCCTGAAGGGTAGATGGAGTGTTCTCCGGGGGAAGCTTTTTGAGACGGTCCAGATGTTTTTCGGCATAATTTTCTTCGATGGGAATTCCTTTTTTCCGTGCGATCTGTATAACTTCTCCGGCGGTGAGGACCCGCAGCCTGTCGGCATCCGTGCAGGCTCCCCATGCTCCGAAGGGAATATTAAGGACTGCGGAAATCTGATTTTCGCTTACATTGCAGACATATTTCTCCCAGATTGCCCGGATCATATCAGGCCGTATTACGGAAGGTATGTCTGCCAGGTCAAAAAATTCTTTGACTTTCTGTACTTTTGGAGAGAGAGCCTTGGGATCATTGATCTGCTCTCCAAATTCTATATAAGAGACCGCTGGATCAAAGGTTATCTGATTTCCGGATTTTACACTGCTGACCCGCATAAGAGAGTATAAAACCTGATCACGGCTATACATGGAGGCAGCGGTTTCCTCGCTTTCTACGCCGTTCAGAGGAGTCAGGATGATAGTTTCCGGTCCTATTTGATTTTCGGCGTCTTTCAGAGCCTGTTCTAAGCCGGTCATTTTGGAACAGACAAGGACAAGATCCGAATAGCCTATATTTTCTTCCGGAGAGACAACGTGAAAGAAACGCTGATGTCCGTTGATGGTCCTTCCTTCTTTTTCCAGTTGTTCTTTTCGTCGGCCGCCTGCGATGATACGCAGGTTATCTTTTAATACAGGCTGTATTTTTTCTGCAAAATAAGAGCCGATGGCTCCAAGGCCGACAATAGATACGGTATGTATATTTTTCATAGCCCATAACAGTCCTTTCTCAGAATATCCCCCTGTACACTGAGGATATACTTATTATAAGACGGAAATCCCCGGTGTTTCAAGGAGAAACAGACATGGAAAAAATTACTATGTCGCCCGGATATTGTTTTCCTGAAAAGTGATTGACAAAGGTTTGTGTATAATATATAATTCCTATAGATTTAGTAGGAAATAAACCTGCACTTGGAACAGCAGTATAAGGGCGGACATGCCGGATTAACTTGCTGTCCGGTGGCATTATAAGAAAGGCGGTATTTTATGGCAGAGAGAATTTATAAAAGTGTTGAGGAACTGATAGGAAGAACCCCTCTTATGGAGATCCGGAATATTGAGAAAGAAGAAGGTCTGGAAGCCAGAGTCCTGGTCAAGTTAGAGTACCTGAATCCTGCAGGCAGTGTAAAGGACAGGATCGCCAGGAACATGATCCAGGACGCAGAAGAGAAAGGTCTTTTAAAATCTGGGGCTACCATTATCGAGCCTACTTCAGGAAATACAGGTATCGGACTTGCTTCTATTGCAGCTTCTAAAGGTTATCGTCTGATCCTGACTATGCCGGAGACCATGAGTGTGGAGCGGAGAAATATCCTGAAGGCTTATGGGGCGGAGATCGTTCTTACTGAGGGAGCAAGGGGAATGACAGGAGCCATTGAGAAAGCGGAAGAGCTGGCAAAGGAGATCCCCGGAAGTTTCCTGACCCGGCAGTTTGAAAATCCGGCCAACCCGGAGACCCATAGAAAGACCACGGGTCCGGAGATCTGGGAGGATACGGATGGGAAAGTGGATATTCTGGTTGCCGGCGTGGGAACCGGCGGCACTATCAGCGGAACCGGAGAGTATCTGAAATCTCAGAATCCCCAGGTGAAGGTAGTTGCAGTAGAGCCATCTGATTCTCCCGTACTTTCAGGGGGAGCGGCAGGGCCTCACAAACTCCAGGGTATTGGCGCGGGATTTGTTCCAAAAGCTCTGAACACCCAGATCTATGACGAGATCCTCACTCTGGGCAGTGAAGAATCTTTTGCCGCTGCAAAGCTTCTGGCACACAAGGAAGGCATTCTGGTGGGGATTTCTTCAGGAGCAGCTCTCCACGGAGCCATTGAGCTGGCAAAAAGACCGGAAAACAAAGGAAAGACGATTGTGGTGATCCTGCCGGACAGCGGGGACAGATATTATTCCACACCGCTTTTTGAGGGATAAGATGAAGATTTCAACAAAAGGACGTTATGCTCTCCGGATGATGCTGGATATAGCGGTCCACGATACGGGAGAGCCTGTAAGGATCCGGGATATAGCGGCCAGGCAGGAGATTTCTGTGAAATATCTGGAACAGATCGTGTCTGTTCTGGCCAGAGCCGGATATGTAAAAAGCATTCGGGGGCCTCAGGGAGGATATCGCCTTACCAGAAAGCCCGGGGAATATCCTCTGGGGGATATCCTGAGGCTGACAGAAGGCAGCCTCGCCCCGGTGGAATGTCTGGAGGGAGAGGTAAATACCTGCCCCAGGGCGGCTGATTGTATTGCACTTTTATTCTGGAAAAAGCTGGATGAAGCCATCCGTGAAGTGACAGAAGGCTATACTCTGGAGGACCTTGTGAACTGGAGCAGCCAGGCCGGAGATAATTATGTTATTTGAGTAAATCAGAATAAAAAAAGAAGCAGATGTATAGGAGGAAAGCCTGTAGCAACTGCTTCTTTTTGTGCGATATGGCAGATATCTACCTGCAGTATCGCAGGCGGATAGGGAAGAGGCTTCTCTATCCGATGGGCGGGATCCCGCCGATACGCCTGAATATCTTTGGGATCCGCCTCTGGCTAAGACTGGACAGCGGACTGTCCAGCTCTTGCGGCAGCGACCAAATAGGCATGCCTGAATGTCTATTTGACTCACCGCCCGCAAAAATAAAGAAAAATGTGATATATGTAATCGGAAAATGACGGGGTATCATTTCCCTGATTACCGGATCTTCATGGGATACTGATTATCGAAGCAGGCCTTACAGATGGGAAGGTCTCCCACCATGGACTGTAGATCTTCGATCTTCATGTATCCCAGGGAATCTGCTCCGATCATGGAACAGATCTCTTCTGTGGTATGAGAAGAGGCGATCAGCTGTTTATTTGAAGGGATGTCCGTGCCGAAATAGCAGGGATATAAAAATGGGGGCGAACTGATGCGTACATGGACGCTTACAGCTCCTGCTTTTTTCAGCATATGGATCAGGTTCGCGATAGTTGTACCCCGGACGATAGAATCGTCTACTAATACGATACGCTTTCCTTTTACCACAGATTCTAAAACACTGAGCTTAAGGCGGACACTGTTTTCCCGCTCTTTCTGAGTAGGTTTGATAAAAGTCCTGCCTACATAGCTGTTTTTATAGAAAGCAAGGCCGAAGGGGATCCCTGAGGCTTCAGAGAAGCCCTTTGCCGCAGGAATACCGGAATCCGGCACACCGCAGACCAGATCTGCCTCTGCCGGATAGGACTTTGCCAGAGCGGCGCCGCCCCGGATACGGGCGTCATAGATATTAATGTTATCCATGGTGCTGTCCAGCCTTGCGAAATAAATATATTCAAAGATACAGTGAGCTTGCTTTTCCTGACAAAGAGTATAGTCAGAAGAAACTCCCTGTTCTGTAATAGTGATGATCTCACCGGGACGGATATCCCGGACGAACTCGGCTCCTACGCTTTGCAGAGCGCAGCTTTCAGAAGCCAGGATATAGGCGTTGTCTCTTTTCCCAAGACACAGAGGTTTCAGTCCCAGAGGATCCCGGACGCCGATAAGCTTTCTGGGGCTGGCGATGACCAGACCGTAAGCTCCCCGGATCATGCCGGCTGTTTTCAGGATAGCTTCCTCTACGCTTTTGGAATTGATACGTTCTTTCGCGATACAGTAGGCGATCACCTCTGAATCAGTAGTAGTATGAAAGAGGGCGCCGTTTTTCTCCAGATGATCCCGCAGCTCCTGGGCATTTACCAGGTTTCCGTTGTGGGCCAGGGCCAGAGTTCCTTTTACATAATTCAGCACCAAAGGCTGGGCGTTGGCTAGAGTGGTGGCTCCTGTGGTGGAGTACCGTACATGTCCGATCCCCAGATTGCCATGGAGGCTGTGGAGGTTTTCTTCTTTAAATACCTCGCTGACCAGTCCCATTCCTTTGTGGGAATCAATGTTTCCTTTCGGTCCTTTGGTGTCGCTTACGGCAATGCCGCAGGACTCCTGCCCTCTGTGCTGGAGGGCGGAGAGTCCGTAGTAAATGGAAGGTGCTACGTCGTTTCCGGAAAAATCATAGATACCGAAAACACCGCAGGCTTCCTTGATCTCGTATTGTGAATCCAGTTCCATTTGGAATATTCTCCTTTATACGGAGAAGAGGAGAGCATCATATGTAGGATATGGAAGCTCCTCATCCGGTATTTTAGCTTCAGCTTTGTCAGCAACTGCCCGCAGTTCATCCATAGTAGCAAGAACTGTCTTGTGGCAGTAATCTGCAGATTCCTGCATGGAGCCTTTCTTGTCGATCTCCTGGATCTCTTCATCCAAAGTGGTCAGAGTGGATGAAATCTTTTCGTAGGCGTCTCCCAGAGATGCAACCAGGCTCTCAGCGGAAGCAGTAGGTACAGAAGGTGCCAGTGCTTTCATTGCCAGAGCATTGTCAGATACAGTAGCTGCATAGCTGCTTACTGCAGGAAGGAAGTCTTTGGTAAGCATTTCCTTCATAGTCTTTGCTTCAATGCCGATGGTCTTTACATAGTTCTCAAGAAGGATCTCATAACGGGAGAAGATCTCTTCTTTTGTAAAGATGTGGTGTTTTGTGAAAAGCTCCACATTCTTGTCAGCGATAAACTGAGGCAGACAGTCAGGAGTAGATTCCAGGTTGTATAATCCTCTCTTTTTAGCTTCTTCTACCCATTCTTCTGTGTAGCCGTTTCCGTTGAAGATAACTTTTTTATGCTTTTTGATAGCACGTTTGATCAGTTCATGTACTGCATGCTCCATATCTTCCGGCGCAGTTCCCTCCAGTTCTTTTGAGAACTGAGAAAGTGCTTCAGCAACTGCTGTGTTCAGGATAATATTCGGTGTTGCAACAGAAGCAGAAGAACCAAGCATACGGAATTCAAATTTATTTCCGGTAAAGGCGAAAGGTGAAGTACGGTTTCTGTCTGTGTTGTCTTTCATAAAATGAGGAAGCACATGAGCGCCGGTTTCCAGCTGTATGCTCTGATGTTCGTCAAAGTAAGTATCCTCCTCAATAGATTTCAGGACTGCTGTCAGCTCGTCGCCAAGGAAAATAGATACGATAGCCGGCGGAGCTTCGTTGCCGCCCAGTCTGTGGTCATTTCCGGCGCTGGCTGCGGATACACGCATCAGATCTGCATATTCGTCAACAGCTTTGATAACAGCCATCAGGAATACCAGGAACTGGATATTCTGATCAGGAGTTTTACCAGGGTCTAACAGGTTTTCTCCTGTGTTTGTGGAAATAGACCAGTTGTTGTGCTTGCCGCTTCCGTTGATTCCTTCAAATGGTTTTTCACTGAGCAGGCAGGCAAGACCATGTTTATCTGCTACTTTCTTCATGATCTCCATAGTCAGCTGGTTGTGGTCAACTGCCACATTGGCGGTATCAAAGATAGGCGCCAGCTCATGCTGAGAAGGAGCTACTTCGTTGTGTTTTGTCTTTGCGGGGATTCCCAGCTTCCAAAGCTCTTCATCCAGGTCGTGCATATAAGCTGCAACTCTTGGTTTCAGAGCGCCGAAGTAATGATCTTCCATTTCCTGTCCTCTTGGCGCGGAGGCTCCCATTAAGGTTCTGCCGCAGAGTACCAGGTCACGGCGCTGTTTATATAATTCTTTATCTACAAGGAAATATTCCTGCTCTGGTCCGATTGTTGTGGAAACATGAGTTACGGCTGTATTCCCCAGGATGTGCAGCATCTTTACTGCTTCATTGCTCAGGGCTTCCATGGAGCGGAGCAGAGGAGTTTTCTTATCCAGTGCTTCTCCGCCGTAGGAACAGAATGCTGTAGGAATATACAGAGTTCCGTCTTTAATAAAGGCGGGAGAGGTAGGATCCCATGCGGTGTATCCTCTGGCTTCGAAGGTAGCTCTCAGTCCTCCTGAAGGGAAACTGGAAGCGTCTGGCTCACCTTTTACCAGTTCTTTTCCGGAAAAATCCATGATCACTTCTCCGTTTGAGGTTGGAGAAATGAAGCTGTCGTGTTTCTCGGCAGTAAACCCTGTCATAGGCTGGAACCAATGTGTAAAATGGGTGGCTCCGTTTTCTACAGCCCATTCTTTCATGGCCACTGCTACGGAGTTTGCAACTTCCAGCTCCAGATGTGTGCCGTTCTCAATAGTTTTTTTCAGAGCTTTGTAAACATCTTTGGGAAGTTTGTTTCTCATGACTTTGTCGTTGAATACCAAGCTTCCATATAAAGCAGGAATATCTTTTTTCATAGTGTGCTCCTTTCCTTTACAAATCCCCCCTCTGGAGGATCTGATTTCCATAGAAATAGAAAAAGCGCCCTGGATATCTTTATCCAAAGCGCCTTTGCTTTACGTTCTGTAGTATATACTCAAGAAAACAAAATTGTCAATCCCTTTTTTAAAAAAATTCGATTTTGTATGAACCCGGCAGATCCGGCAAAAATAATATATGATGATACCAGGGTCAAATAGACAAAACTCCGACGCAAGTTTGCTTGTGAGAGTGCGTAAGCACGAAGCAAGCCGGTATCATAGAGGTCTGCACACACAGGAGCGTACTGGTAAGTGGAGGCTTCTGATCCCAACCTCAATATATATATAAGACAGGAAAGGAGTCGTCAATATATGGAAGAAATGAAGATATGCCTGAAAAAGCCTGACGATGTAAAGGAATTTGTCCGGGCTGCCAGAAAATGTGAGTTTGATGTAGATCTGGCTTATAACAGCGCTGTAGTAGACGGAAAATCTATATTAGGAGTCTTCGCCCTGGGGCTGGAGAAACCTCTTGTGGTAAGCTGTCATGGAGAAAACCGGGAGTTTCAGCAGAGTATCCAGAAATTTCAGTTATAAAAAATTTCAAAACAGGGATTTACAAATCGGAAAAAATCGGTTATAGTAAAGGACAGTTATGAATAAAGTTATGACGAAGGCGTCAGAATTTCTATAGAGGAGATTCTGACGCCTTTTTTTGCGATACGCCCGGCAAGCCGCTGCCGTGCTTGCATGGGCAGGTATTTACCGGGCAAGGGACAGCGACAGGTTTTGACCGGAGCTGTCCAGTATCGCAGCGGATAGGAAAAGACTCTTTCCTATCCGATCACTACAGTAGGAGGAAAATGTGATGGTAAAATATGTATTTGTTACCGGAGGAGTGGTTTCAGGTCTTGGGAAAGGAATCACAGCCGCTTCCCTGGGAAGACTGTTAAAAGCAAGAGGGTATCAGGTGACCATGCAGAAATTCGACCCTTACATTAATATGGATCCCGGTACCATGAACCCTATCCAGCACGGAGAAGTCTTTGTTACCGACGACGGCACAGAGACAGACCTGGATCTGGGACATTATGAAAGATTTATTGATGAAAGCCTGGATAAAAATTCAAATGTGACTACGGGAAAGATCTATTGGACAGTGCTTCAGAAGGAACGTCACGGGGATTATGGCGGCGGCACGGTACAGGTCATCCCTCATATAACTAATGAGATCAAAAGCCGGTTTTACAGAGGAAAGACTCCTGACGAAGACCGGATCGCTATTATAGAAGTGGGAGGAACCGCCGGAGATATTGAAAGCCAGCCTTTCCTGGAAGCTATCCGTCAGTTCCAGCATGATGTGGGAAAAGAAAACGCAGTGCTTATCCATGTGACTCTGGTACCTTATCTGAAAGCCTCCGGAGAGCTGAAGACTAAACCTACCCAGGCCAGTGTAAAAGAACTTCAGAGCATGGGACTGTGGCCGGATGTTCTGGTGTGCCGTTCAGAATATCGTCTGTCTGATGAACTGAAAGACAAGATCGCGCTGTTCTGTAACGTACCTTCTGATCATGTGCTGCAGAACCTGGATGTGGAATATCTTTACGAGGCTCCTCTGGCTATGGAAAAAGAACAGCTGGCCCAGGTAGTCTGTGAATGTCTCCATCTTCCATGTCCGGAACCGGATCTTACAGACTGGACAGCTATGGTAGAGAATCTGAGAAATCCTCAGTCTGAGACAGAGATCGCTATCGTAGGAAAATATATCCAGCTCCATGACGCCTACTTAAGTGTGGTAGAAGCTTTGAAACACGGCGGTATCGCCAGCCGTGTAAATGTAAATATCCGCTGGGTAGATTCTGAAGAGATCGAGCGTCAGGGCTGCGAACCCCTTTTAAAAGGTGTAGACGGGATCCTGATCCCCGGAGGTTTCGGCCACAGGGGAACAGAAGGAAAGATCCAGGCAGTGAAATACGCCAGAGAAAATAAGATCCCGTTCCTGGGAATCTGTCTGGGCATGCAGATGGCGATCGTAGAATTTGCCAGAGATGTGGCGGGATTTAAAGACGCCAACAGCGCGGAATTGAATCCTGATACCATGCACCCGGTGATCTACCTGATGCCGGAACAGAACGGCGTGGAAAATATCGGAGGAACCCTCCGGCTGGGAGCTTATCCCTGTGTGCTGAAAGAGGGAACAAAAGCATATGAATTATATGGCGCCAAAGAGATCTCCGAACGCCACAGACACCGTTACGAAGTAAACAACGACTATCGCTCCGCTCTGGAAGAACATGGAATGACCATGGCAGGGCTTTCCCCTGACGGACGGATCGTAGAAATGATAGAACTGAAGGATCACCCCTTCTTCATTGGAACCCAGGGGCATCCGGAATTGAAATCCAGACCAAACCGTGCACATCCGCTGTTTAGAGGTTTTGTAAAAGCGGCAGATGAGTATGGAAAAGAGAAAAGAAACGGATAGGGAGGAAAATGTGATGAGAGAACAGCAACAGGGACTGTACAGCCCCGCCTTTGAGCATGATAACTGCGGTATCGGCGCAGTTGTAAACAGCAAAGGGATCAAAAGCCACCTGACAGTGGAGAGAGCCCTTCATATTGTGGAAAATCTGGAACACAGAGCCGGAAAAGACGCAGAGGGAAAAACCGGAGACGGTGTGGGAATCCTTCTTCAGATTTCTCATAAATTCTTTTCTAAAGTCTGTAAAAAGATCGGAATCGAACTGGGAGGAGAGAGAGAATACGGCATTGCCCAGCTGTTCTTCCCTCAGGACGAACTGAAAAGAAACCAGGCCAAGAAGATGTTTGAGATCATCGTGGAGAAAGAGGGACTGGAGCTTTTAGGCTTCCGTGAGGTTCCTGTATATCCGGATGTTCTGGGACATAAGGCAAAAGAGTGTATGCCTCATATCATGCAGGCTTTTATTAAAAAACCGGAAAATGTAGAAAAGGGACTGGACTTTGACCGGAAGCTGTATATTGCCCGGAGAGTTTTCGAGCAGAGCAACGACAATACTTACGTGGTATCCATGTCCAGCCGTACCATTGTATATAAAGGTATGTTCCTGGTAGGACAGCTCCGTACCTTTTTCGCAGATCTTCAGGACAAAGACTATGAATCTGCTATCGCTACTGTCCATTCCAGATTCAGTACCAACACAAACCCAAGCTGGGAGAGAGCTCATCCTAACCGTTTCATCGTACATAACGGTGAGATCAATACTATCCGTGGAAACGCTGATAAAATGCAGGCCAGAGAAGAAAACATGGAGTCTCCTCACTTAAAGGATCAGCTTCACAAGATCCTTCCGGTGGTAAACCGTCAGGGATCTGACTCTGCCATGCTGGACAATACTCTGGAATTCCTGGTAATGAGCGGTATGGATCTGCCTCTGGCAGTGATGATCACCATTCCGGAACCCTGGTCCAACAATCAGACCCTTTCTCAGGAGATCCGGGATTTCTACCAGTATTACGCAACTATGATGGAGCCCTGGGACGGCCCGGCTTCTATTGTATTTTCTGACGGCGACCTGCTGGGCGCTGTACTGGACAGAAACGGCCTTCGTCCTTCCAGATATTATGTAATGAAAAACGGAGATGTGATCCTGGCTTCCGAGGTGGGAGTTCTCCCTGTACCGGAAGAGGAGATCGTTCTGAAGGAAAGACTTCATCCGGGAAAAATGCTCCTGGTAGATACAGTAAAAGGCAAGATCTTAAGCGATGCGGAGATCAAGGAGACGTATGCCAACGCTCAGCCTTACGGCGAGTGGCTGGACAGCAACCTGATCCAGTTAAAAGATCTGAAGATTCCTAACTTGCGGGTGGAAGAATATACTCCTGAACAGAGAAGAAGACTTCAGAAAGCTTTTGGCTATACTTACGAAGAATACAGAAAATCTATCTATGAAATGGCTTTAAAGGGCAGCGAAGGCATCGCGGCCATGGGTGTGGATACTCCTCTTGCCGTACTTTCCAAGAAGAAACGTCCTCTTTTTGATTACTTTAAGCAGCTGTTTGCTCAGGTTACCAATCCGCCTATCGACGCGATCCGTGAGGAGATCGTTACCAGCACTACGGTTTATGTTGGAAAAGACGGAAACCTGCTGGAAGAAGTGCCGGAAAACTGCCAGGTATTAAAGATCAACAATCCGATCCTGACAAATACAGACCTGTTAAAGATCAAGAACATGAAGGAAAAAGGCTTTAAAGTAGCGGTGGTTCCGATTACTTACTATAAGAGCACTAAGCTGGAGAGAGCTATTGACCGTCTCTTTGTAGAAGTAGATAACGCCTATAAAGACGGAGCCAATATCCTGATCCTTTCCGACAGAGGCGTGGATGAGAACCATGTGCCTATTCCTTCTCTGCTGGCAGTATCTGCTGTACATCAGCATCTGGTAGATACTAAGAAACAGACTTCTCTTTCTCTGATCCTGGAATCCGGAGAACCAAGAGAGGTACATCACTTTGCGACTCTTCTGGGATATGGAGCCTGTGCGGTAAATCCATATCTGGCACTGGAGACGATCCAGGAGCTGATCGATGAGAAACTTCTGGACAAAGATTACTATGCGGCAGTAAATGATTACAACTACGCCGTGATCCACGGTATTGTAAAGATTGCCTCCAAAATGGGTATTTCTACCATCCAGTCCTATCAGGGAGCAAAGATTTTTGAGGCCATCGGTATTTCCAAGGAAGTTATCGATAAATATTTTGCAGGCACAGTCAGCCGTGTAGGGGGAATTACCCTGGATGATATTGCCAGAAACGTAGATGAGCTTCATTCCAAAGCTTTCGATCCCCTGGGAAGAGCAGTGGATCTTACCCTGGACAGCATAGGCAGACATAAGATGAGAAGCGGCGGTGAGGAACACCGTTATAATCCTGCAACGATCCACATGCTGCAGAAATCTACCCGCATGGGAGATTACGGCATGTTTAAAGAATATACAAAAATGGTAGACGAGGAGAGAAGCGGAAATCTCCGTTCCTTAATGGACTTTAACTTCCCGGAAAAGGGAATTCCTATTGAAGAAGTGGAAAGTGTAGAGGACATTGTAAAACGGTTTAAGACCGGAGCTATGTCTTACGGATCCATTTCCCAGGAAGCTCATGAGACACTGGCTATTGCTATGAATATGCTTCATGGTAAGTCAAACACCGGTGAGGGTGGAGAAAGTGAAGAACGTCTGGACTCTGCAGGAACTGCTGTGGACAGATGCTCTGCCATCAAACAGGTGGCCAGCGCCCGTTTCGGCGTTACCAGCCGGTATCTGGTAAGCGCGAAAGAGATCCAGATCAAAATGGCCCAGGGAGCAAAACCCGGCGAGGGCGGACATCTTCCGGCCAGAAAAGTGTATCCTTGGATCGCTAAGACCAGACATTCAACCCCTGGCGTAAGTCTGATCTCCCCGCCGCCGCATCACGATATTTATTCTATCGAGGATCTGGCCCAGTTGATCTATGACCTGAAAAATGCCAATAAATATGCGCGTATTTCCGTAAAACTTGTTTCTGAGGCAGGAGTGGGAACTGTAGCTGCCGGCGTTGCCAAAGCAGGTGCCCAGGTTATCCTGATCTCCGGATATGACGGAGGTACCGGCGCGGCTCCGGAAAGCTCTATCCACAACGCAGGACTTCCATGGGAGCTGGGACTGGCTGAGACCCATCAGACTCTGCTGATGAACGGTCTGAGAAGCCGTGTAATGATCGAGACAGACGGTAAGCTGATGAGCGGAAGAGACGTGGCTATCGCCGCTCTTCTGGGAGCTGAGGAATTCGGTTTCGCTACCGCTCCTCTGGTAACCATGGGCTGTGTGATGATGAGAGTCTGCAACCTGGATACCTGCCCTGTAGGCGTGGCAACCCAGAATCCGGAACTTCGGAAACGGTTTACCGGAAAACCGGAATATGTAGTAAACTTTATGAGATTCATCGCTCAGGAACTGAGAGAATATATGGCGAAACTGGGCGTTCGTACCATTGATGAGATGGTAGGAAGAAGTGACCTTCTGAAAGTAAAGGATAAAGCCCAGAACCCAATGGCAGCTAAGATCGATCTCAGCGCTATCTTGGAAAATCCTTTTGCAAAGGAAGGAGAGCAGGTAACCTTTAATCCGGCAGATGTATACGACTTCCAGCTGGAGAAGACCCTGGACGAGAAAGTGCTTCTGAAGAAATTTGCTTCTGCCCTGAAGAAAGGGGAAAAAGCTTCTGTTTCTGTGGAAGTCAGCAATACAGACAGGACTTTCGGTACTATGCTGGGTGCAGAGATCACCAGACAGCATAAACATGGACTGCCGGAAGATACTCTTACGGTAAACTGTAAGGGAGCCGGCGGACAGAGTTTCGGCGCCTTTATCCCCAAGGGCCTGACTCTGAAACTGGAAGGAGATACCAACGACTATTACGGAAAAGGACTTTCCGGCGGAAAGCTGATCCTGTATCCGCCTAAGAACCGGAAATATTCTGCTCAGGATAATATGATCGCCGGCAACGTAGCCCTTTACGGAGCCACCAGCGGAAAAGTATTTATTAACGGTATTGCCGGTGAACGTTTTGCCGTAAGAAACTCCGGAGCATATGCAGTTGTAGAAGGCGTAGGAGAGCATGGCTGTGAATATATGACAGGAGGCCGTGTGGTGATCCTTGGTTCTACAGGAAAGAACTTCGCCGCAGGTATGAGCGGCGGTATTGCCTATGTATTAGATGAAAACAATACCCTTTATAAAAATCTGAATAAAGATATGATCTCCATCGAACAGGTGGAAAGCAAGGTAGATGTTCATGAACTGAAAAGCCTGATCGAGGAGCATGTACAGTATACCGGCTCTGAAAGAGGAAAAGAAATCCTGGAAAACTTCAACGAATATCTTCCTAAGTTTAAAAAGATCATTCCTGATGATTACAAGAAGATGACTTCCTTGAGCATTAAGCTGGAGGAACAGGGAATGAGTACAGAACAGGCACAGTTGGAAGCATTTACAGAAGTATTTTCGGAGGTATAAAGATGGGAAAACCGACAGGATTTTTAGAGTATGAGAGAAAAGACGCGGTACAGACTCCGCCTTTAGAGAGAATCAAAAATTTTAATGAATTTAAGAAACCTCTGCCTTTAGAGGAACAGCAGATCCAGGGGGCCCGCTGCATGGAATGCGGCGTTCCCTTCTGCCAGGCAGGTATGATGATCGCAGGGATGGCCTCCGGCTGTCCTCTGCACAACCTGGTGCCGGAGACCAACGACCTGGTATACAGAGGAAAATGGAGACAGGCTTATGAAAGACTGTCCAAGACTCACAGCTTTCCGGAGTTTACCAGCCATGTATGCCCGGCTCTGTGCGAGGCTGCCTGTACCTGTAACCTGAACGGTGAACCGGTAGCTACGAAAGATAATGAGAAAGCCATCATCGAAACCGCCTGGAAAAACGGCTGGGTAGTGCCCCAGGTTCCCCCTGTGCGGACAGGTAAGAAAGTGGCTGTAGTAGGAAGCGGTCCTTCCGGACTGGCAGCAGCTCAGGAACTGAACCGGAAAGGCCACTGGGTAACTGTATTTGAGAGAAACGACCGGGTAGGAGGACTTCTCCGCTATGGAATCCCCAACATGAAGCTGGATAAATCCATTATCGACCGGAGAATAAAGCTCATGGAAGAAGAAGGGGTAGTCTTTAAAACCTGCGTAGACGTAGGCAAAGACGTGAAAGCCCAGGATCTTCTGAAAGAATTCGACCGTGTGATCCTTGCCTGCGGCGCTTCCAACCCAAGAGATATCCAGGTGCCGGGAAGAGACGCTGGAAACATTTATTTTGCGGTAGACTTCCTGAAATCTGTGACCAAGAGTCTTCTGGATTCGAACCTTAAGGACAACCAGTTTATTCCTGCAAAAGGAAAACATGTACTGGTCATCGGCGGCGGCGATACCGGAAACGACTGTGTGGGAACAGCCATCCGTCTGGGTGCAAAATCCGTTACTCAGTTAGAGATGATGCCGAAGCCCTCAGAAACCAGAACACCGGGAAATCCATGGCCGGAATGGCCGAGGATCCTGAAAGTGGATTACGGCCAGGAAGAGTCTATTGCAGTCTTTGGAAAAGACCCCAGGGTTTATCAGACTACCGTAAGCGAATTTATCAAAGACGACAAAGGCAATGTGCAGAAAGCTAAGATCGTCAGACTGGAGCCTAAAAAAGATGAGAAGACAGGACGTATGAACATGGTTCCTGTAGAAGGTTCCGAGAAGGTCATCGACGCCCAGCTGGTGCTGATCGCAGCTGGTTTCCTGGGAAGCCAGAAATATGTGACAGACGCTTTCAAAGTAGACTTAAATCCAAGGACCAACGTGCTGACAAAGCCTGACGAATACGCCACCAGCGTGCCAAGAGTCTTCACAGCAGGAGATATGCACAGAGGCCAGTCACTGGTAGTATGGGCCATCACAGAGGGAAGAAAAGCGGCAGAGGCCGTAGACAAAGATCTGATGGGATATACAGTGTAAAATTGTGGACATAAGCCCTGCCACTCCAAAAAAGGGAATAGAAAAGCCCCGGTGCTGGAACACCGGGGCTTTTCGCTGTCGTCCACAATGGACTTGCATTATCTTTTTGCCTATGGGCATTATAGTAT
>DXIQ01000105.1 GCA_019112785.1 Candidatus Blautia stercorigallinarum | reverse complement strand
AACCTGTGTCTTTCCTTCCAGGGATAAAATTTCTGATAAATCAATTAGCATAATAGTCTCCTAATCACACCTTGTCAATTATACATAGGTATCCCAGGTTTGTCAACCATTATTTCTGATTTTTTACCAGTGCTGCTGTCTCCTGGCAGATAGCCAGTTCTTCATTGGTCGGGATGACAGCAACGGTTACTTTAGAGTCAGGAGTAGAGATCACTCTGTCTTCTCCTCTTGCGTTGTTTGCCTCCTCGTCCAGAGTAATTCCCAGATAAGACAGGTTATCTACAACGGTCTTACGTACAAGAGCTGCATTTTCACCGATACCGCCGGTAAATGCGATAGCGTCAACGCCGTTCATTGCAGCTACATAAGAACCGATGTATTTGATGATCCTGTAGCACAGACAGTCGATAGCACGTTTTGCATCCGGATTGCCGTTGTTCATAGCTTCGTTCAAGTCACGGAAGTCACTGGAAAGTCCTTTGGAAAGTCCCAGCAGGCCGGACTCTTTGTTCAGGATCCTTACCATCTCGGATACGCTGATGTTTTCTTTGTTGCAGATATACTCCAGAACAGCAGGATCCAGGTCTCCGGAACGTGTTCCCATTACCAGACCTTCCAGAGGTGTAAGACCCATGGATGTATCCACACATTTGCCGTTTACTACAGCGCTGATGGAAGAACCGTTTCCTAAGTGGGCAACGATGACTTTGGAGTTGTCCGGATCCAGACCCAGGAACTTAATAGTCTCTTTGGAAACGAATCTGTGAGAGGTTCCGTGGAAACCATATTTACGGATTTTATATTTGTCGTAATATTTATATGGGATCGCATACATATATGCTTTCTCAGGCATAGTCTGATGGAAAGCTGTATCAAATACGGCTACATTTGGTTTGCCTGGCATCAGTTCCATACATGCGCGGATTCCCATAAGGTTTGCAGGATTGTGAAGAGGTCCCAGATCGCAGCACTCTTCGATAACAGAAATTACTTCGTCATTGATGATGCAGGAATCTGAGATCTTTGCTCCTCCGTGCAGTACACGGTGACCGATAGCCTCTACCTCATCCAGGCTCTTTAACACACCTGTCTTAGGATTTACCAGAGCATCCAGTACCAGCTTGATCGCCTCTGTATGAGTAGGCATAGCTGCCTCTGTAACTTCTTTCTCTCCCCCTGCAGGCTGGTATACCAGTCTTCCGTCAATACCGATACGCTCACACAGACCTTTTGCTGCTACAGCTTCTGTTTCAGAATTGATCAACTGGAATTTCAGTGATGAACTTCCGCAGTTTACTACTAATACGTTCATTTTTTCTTCCTCCGCTATCATTAGATAATCTCAGGTGGGGGCTTTCCAAAGGAACAGCCCGGTTTACCTGTACCGGGAATATTTATACATTTTATTCCCGCAAGCAACGAGCCAGGCGGATATGCTTGCATATCCATTTGGCGGTGCTGTGTGCCAGTGGCACACGTTTGGCACCGACCGGAGTGGAACGTAGACCTGCCGCAAGGATCTAATACCCTGATGCTTGCATCGGGGTTTTTAACTGCTCAGTCTGCGCAGCTTTGAGCCTATAGTCTCAAGGCTGTCCTCGACAAATCCGCATAAAATGTATAAATATTCCTGACATAGGTTTCATGGGACAGCTCCTTAAAAAAGACCCCACATTTAGTGATATTATACAACGTTTTAAAGGGCCATACAAGAGCGTGTTGGGGATTTTCCCGGGAAAATTGTATTCTTTTCCAAACAAGCCGTTGCCAAATTCCGGGCTGTTCCTGTATACTGGATATCAAAACCTTATATCACATTCTGTAAAGTATATATAAAAATGTTAAGAAAGGAAGATTGTTATGGGAGGCATTACAGGGATCATTGCAGAGTACAATCCTTTTCACAAAGGCCACGGCTATCAGATAGAAAAGGTCCGGGAGCTTACCGGGGACCGGTATGTCCTTGTGATCATGAGCGGTGACTTTGTCCAGCGGGGCGCTCCCGCTATTTTTGACAAATACGCCAGAACCCGCATGGCCCTTCTGGGAGGCGCCGACGCAGTACTGGAGCTGCCTTCCTGCCGGTCCTGCGGCAGTGCCGAGTATTTCGCCAAAGGAGCTGTAGAGATACTGGACGCTCTGGGCTGTGTGGAGCATCTCTGTTTTGGCAGTGAATCCGGAGATGCCGCTGCCTGTCAGACACTGGGCAGGATCCTGGCCCGGGAACCGGAGGAATTTCAGGAATCCCTGAAAAAAATTTTAAAGGAAGGGTTATCTTTTCCTGCTGCAAGAAAGAAAGCTTTAACTGTTTATCTGGAAAACCATTCCTCAGAAAACAGCCAGACCGGTATTCTGGAAATGCTTCGTCTGCTGGACAGCCCCAACAATCTCCTGGGCATTGAATACTGCAAGGCCCTCTCCCTGCTGAACAGCCAGATCACTCCAGTGACTATAAAAAGAGAAGGAGCCGGCTATCATGAAAAAGAGATCTCCTGGTCCATGCCCAGCGCTACCGCCCTCCGCCGGGCCCTTGTTGGCACAGAAAGAGCGGAAGCTTCTATATCCGGGCTTTTATTTCATGCTCAGCCAGATTCTGTAGCAGCCTTTACAGAAGAATTACTATCTTCTCAATGTCCTGTGACAGAAGATGATTTTTCCCTTCTTCTGAAATACCGTCTTCTGCTCCTTACTGTGGAAGAACTGGCTGCTTTTGCAGATGTGTCCTTAGACCTGGCCAGAAGGATCCGCAGGGAGCTGAATCATTTTGCCTCCTTTTCCCAGTTTATTTCCCTTTTAAAGACCAGGGAAATGACCTATACCAGGATCAGCAGGGCTCTTCTCCATATCCTCCTTTCCATCACCCAGGAAGATATGGCAGAAGCTCCCGGTTATGTACGGCTTCTGGGCTTCCGAAAGGAAAGCTCCCCTCTTCTGCGCAGGCTTCAGGACAGCAGCCGGATCCCTATAGTTACCAAAGCCGCAGACTACCGGAAACAAATCCCGAAAGACCAGTGGAAAGGCTTTGAGAAGGATCTGTTCTGCGCAGATTTATATGAATCCGTAAAAGCAGAAAAATCACAGAAGGCCTTTGTCAGCGATCTGCAAAGGTCTCCTGTGATCCTTTAGTTTTCTTATTTTACTGCCGGTCTTATCCTCCGGCAGGCTTTCTCTGAAAGGATGTTCTTATACCGGTATACACTTAAGATCAGTCCCAGCAGGACATAGGATACTAGCAGGTAGGAATTTCCTTTGGACAAAAACGGCAGAAAAGTATTCACCTCAGGGAAGAGGCCCAGGTTCACCAGAATGTTGATCCCTGCCGGCAGGAGCAGAGACAGGCCGCTGGCAAAACCGATCATTCTTCCCAGACGGTTCTTTCCTTTACCTGCGGTTTTTATACCTGCCAGGATCAGGCCAAGAACCAGCGCCGCCATAAGAAAAGCAGCCAGAATCCCGTAATAAGAACTTAAATAACTCAGGATATAATCGCTGTTGTATTCTATGCTCTTTGCCAGATCCGGCTCCATACCTTTTCCAAGCCAGCGGCTGCCTGCCAGCATACTGACCGCTTTGTTTTCCCCTCTTAAATATGTTTCCAAACGGGCGATCTGATATTCTGCAAATCCATGAAAGGCAACTCCCCATATAAGCTCCAAAGCCGGCAGAAAGATCACCACACTCCATACAACCGCCAATGTTCCTCCCCTTTTCACTTGGAACCATCCCTGAAAAACTGCCATGGACAGCAGGATCATGCTTATAAAAAAGATAAGAAAAGCCAGAGCTATATCCGGAAGTCCCCAGGCGTAGCAAGCAGGGAACAAAATCCATAAAAAAGACTTGACAATCCCTTTATATCCCCGGCCGTAATATTTATAAAGCAGCGCTCCATATAAAGGAGGCCATAAATAAAGCAAAGCCCTCAGGGAAATTCTGACTCCTCCTATAAAAGTCCATCCATAGGACCCGTTAACCGGTATAGCCAGATTTCTTAAAATAAGCAGCACCAGAAAAAATCCCAGGGCTACCCACACAACATTTCTCCCCAGAAAACTGTAGTCCAGACGATAGATAAAGATCATAAGAGCGAAGCCCACAAGGACATATAAGCCGTGGTGCAGTCCGCTGTCCAGACCTCCGGCAGGATCCTGGCTGATCCCTATAACTGTCTGGATAAGAATGCTCAACAGACTGATCACGCCAATAAGGATCACCAGTTTCCAGGATATCCTGGGTCGGTGGATCCCGTCCAGGGAGATTCCTGTCTGAACAGGATCTCCCATATCCAGCACAGCAGCTTTTTCTGCTTCCTTTGGATCCATTCCCGCCATTTGATATTCTTCAATCTGTTCTTCCAAATGTCCCCGGATTTCTTCTTCCACAACATTTCTTGCCTTTTTACACCGGATCTGTTCCAGCAGGGTCTTTAAATATTCTTCCATATCCTAGCCCTCCCATTTCAGTACGGCTGTCACGGCTGTGGAATATTCCTCCCACTCTTCTTCCTTAGATTTCAGAAGTCTTTCGCCGTTTTTCGTGATCCGGTAATACTTTCTGGTCTTCCCCAGAACTTCCTCTTCATAGGAAGTCAGAAGCTCCTCTTCCTCCATAGTATGGAGCAGCGGATAAAGAGTGCCCGCCTTCAGTTCAAACACATTCTGGGAACGCTTCCGCAGAGTAGTGATCATCTCATAACCATACATGTCTTTTTCCGACAGAAGCTTCAACAGGAGCATCTTAACACTGCCGGATATCCAGGCCTTATTTGCAGCCATATACATCCCTCCTTATATTGGTTATCTATATATAGATTAACTATATAATATATCGAAAGCCAATATATGTCAAGTATTTTATGCTTTAGATCAGTTTCTAATTTTACCTTTTTCTGAATGTCAACTACGCAGACCGGATTCTTCTGAAAGATATGACCTATTCCTGGTGATCTCCGGATTCCTGGGCTTTGACGACCAGCTGGCCTTTTCCCGTATCTTCCGGAAGAATTTCGCCCTATCCCCTTCTGAATACAGGAAGATTTCCAGGCAGAAAAAGCAATGAACCAGTTCAAAAAAGAGACCCTTCCATAAAATCCCACAGCTTTATAATAGCCTGGATTTTACAGAATAGTCTCTTTCTTTGTCTTACTTTCTATACTTTATATTATTTTTTACTCTTTTCACATATCCCAACACCAGCAGCACACAAAATACCACTACCAGTATATAAACTATGGTCTTTAAAAGATAAAGGCTTACAGAAGCCAGGATCAGGATCACCGCCCAGTAGAGGCATACTCTCCCTTCTCCTGCAGCCCATTTTTCCCAGTCTTCTTTGCTCATGCCTTCCTGTCCTCTGAGAGGAAGTCTCCTGCCCGACAGCAGAAGCACGCCTTTTATCAGATAGTAGATCCCAAAGAGAAATGCAAAACGGAGGATCACAGCTATTGCTGCCACCAGTCCATGTATCATATGATAGCTCTCCTTTTCCGGTTCCAGTGCTATCCGCTTTAGTTTTTAAAGCTGTGGATCGGCGCCGGGATCCTGCCTCCCCGGTTTACAAAGTTATCACAGGAATAGGGATTTACCGGCATAATAGGCGCATAGCCTAACAGGCCGCCGAATTCTACAGTCTCTCCCACGCCTTTTCCGATCACCGGGATCAGACGGACAGCTGTGGTCTTCTGGTTTACCATGCCGATGGCACATTCATCTGCAATAATTCCTGCAATAGTAGTTGCCTTGGTATCTCCCGGAATAGCGATCATATCCAGTCCTACGGAGCAGACACAGGTCATAGCCTCCAGTTTCTCTATAGTCAGGGCGTTTGCCCGGACGGCATCGATCATACCCTGATCTTCACTGACAGGAATAAAGGCACCGCTTAAACCTCCTACATAAGAAGAAGCCATAACACCGCCTTTCTTTACCTGATCGTTAAGAAGAGCCAGAGCCGCTGTAGTTCCCGGAGCTCCTGCGTATTCTACACCGATCTCATGGAGGATATCCGCCACGCTGTCACCGATAGCCGGTGTAGGAGCCAGAGAAAGATCCACGATACCAAAGGGGATTCCCAGACGTTTGGAGGCTTCCTGGGCCACCAGCTGTCCTACTCTGGTCACTTTAAAAGCAGTTTTCTTAATAGTTTCGCAGAGCACTTCAAAATCCTTTCCCCGTACTCTTTCCAGAGCAGTCTTTACAACTCCCGGGCCGGAAACGCCTACGTTAATAACTGCGTCTGCTTCTGTCACGCCATGGAAGGCTCCCGCCATAAAAGGATTGTCATCAGGAGCGTTGCAGAAAACTACCAGCTTGGCACAGCCCAGAGAATCCTGGTCAGCTGTAGCTTTGGCTGTTTCCAGGACAATATCTCCCATAAGACGCACTGCATCCATATTAATGCCGGTTTTGGTAGATCCCAGATTTACAGAGCTGCATACCCGTTCTGTGCAGGCCAGGGCTTCAGGGATAGAACGGATCAGCAGTTCATCCGCCTTAGTCATTCCCTTTGCCACTGTGGCGCTGTAACCGCCGATGAAGTTTACCCCTACCTCTTTTGCCGCCTTGTCCAGAGTCTGAGCCAGAGTCACAAAATCTTCAGAAGACTTGCAGGCCGCTCCTCCGATGAGAGCAATAGGGGTAACAGAAATCCTCTTATTTACTACCGGAACTCCGAATTCTCTGGAGATCTCATCTCCCGTTTCCACCAGATGTCCTGCGAGAGTGGTGATCTTCTCATATACCTTCCGGTTTACCTGCTGTAGATCAGAATCAATACAGTCCAGAAGACTGATCCCCAGAGTAATGGTACGCACATCCAGATTTTCCTGTTCGATCATTTTATTGGTCTCATTGACCTCATACATATTTATCATAAGCTGTCTTACCTGTCCTTTCTCCCTGCTGTCTCAGATACGGTGCATCTTTATAAAGATATCTTCATGCTGGACATGGATGGCCACACCGATCTCTTTTCCCACTTCTTCCAGTTCTTTGGAAAGTGTATCCAGTTTTTTCGGGGAAAGACTGGTATCTGTGATCATCATCATGTTAAAATATCCGTCTACGATAGTCTGGGAAATATCCAGGATATTTACCTTATTTTCTGCCAGGTAAGTACATACCTTTGCGATAATGCCTACAGTATCTTTTCCAACTACAGTAATAATTGTCTTCTTCATGATTCTGCTCCTTTTCTAAACAGTGACCAGGTCAGAAATTCTGTCCCTGTGGGCCACAGTGATCTTAAAATCAGAGGAAGTCCAGGGATTCTCTCCCATGGTCACCTCTGAGCACACGGTCTCATAGGCCAGTGCCTCGTAATTATTTTCCTGGCTTAAATGCCCCAGAAAAACCGCCTGAAGGCGGTCATGGAGAAGACGGCAAAGCAGTCTTCCCGCTGTTTCATTGGATAAATGTCCTTTGTTCCCCAGGATCCTCTGCTTCAGATAATAAGGATATCTTCCCACCTGAAGCATGTTCACATCGTGATTTGCCTCTAAAAGAAGCACATCCAGACCGGAAAGATTCTGGACTATGTACTCGTCGTAATATCCCAGGTCTGTGGCGATCCCCACAGATTTCTTTCCCTGGTTGATCCGGTATCCCACTGGCTCCGCCGCATCATGGGAGATAGAAAAGGGATTCACCTCCAGATCTCCGATCTGAAAAGGACGGTCTGCCTCGATCACATGAAAGAGATCAGGAGGCAGTTTTCCCAGATTGTTCATCTTCTGGATTGCCTCCATGGTCCCCTTTGTACAGTATACCGGTATCTCATGTTTTCTGGAGATCACTCCCAGCCCTTTGATATGGTCGGAATGTTCATGGGTGATCAGGATCCCGTCACACTCCTGACAGCTCCGGTCAATGCTGCGCAGTCCTTCCTCAATGCGTTTCTTGCTGATCCCAACATCTACCAGCAGGCTGGTGTGATCGCTTCCTACGTAAATACAGTTGCCGCTGCTTCCGCTGGCTATACTACACAGATTCATAATATGTTCTCATCCTTCGCTCGATCTGAAGATAGGTATGGGCCACATCTTCATCGTTATATAATTGGAAGTCACAGTGAGCCTCATACTCCTCATCCGAAAGCTGATTTTCCATCACTTGACGGATCCGTTCATCGGAATATCCCCGGTCACGGCGGAGCCGCTCTATCCGGACTTCTTTTTCGCAATAAATATACCATATCTCGTCGCAGATTTCATCATATTTTTCTTCTAAAAGAAGGGCGGCCTCGATAAAGAAGAATTCAGTCTCTTCTTTTCTGGACCTTTCAATCTCTCTTACAATGTATTTTTTCACTTCCGGATGGATGATGGCATTGAGCTTTTTCAGCATTTCAGGATCTTTAAATACGATCTGGGCGATCGCCTGGCGGTCCAGAGAACCGTCTTCCCGCACCACCCAGTCGCCGAAAATCTTTACTACCGGCTCAAAGCATTTTCCCCAGGGCATCATCAGCATATGCCCCACTTCATCTGCCTTTACGATCCTGGCATCAAAATGGGCTTCTATATAATTTAAGACTGCGCTTTTTCCTGACCCGACGCCTCCTGTCACACCTATTACTCTCATACTTTTCCCTCCTTCATAACATCCGCTATTTTGCCTCATACCAGTTTTCACCGGTATGCATATCCACTTCCAGAGCTACAGACAGATCCGCAGCTCCCTTCATTTCCTCTTCCAGGATAGCGGCTACCCTGGGCTCTTCCTCTCTGGCTGTCTCTATGAGCAGCTCGTCATGGACCTGGAGGATCAGCTTTGACCTGAGATTTTCTTCCCTGAGTCTTCTGCTCACCCGGTTCATGGCAATTTTTATAATATCCGCCGCGGTTCCCTGGATAGGAGAATTCATAGCCACCCGTTCACCAAAAGAACGCTGCATAAAATTACTGGATTTTAATTCCGGAACAGGACGTCTTCTTCCGAACATAGTAGACACATAGCCCTGTTCTTTTGCCTGTTTCACCAGTCCGTCCAAAAATCCTTTGATCTTAGGATAGGTCTTAAAATAGTCCTCAATATACTTGGCCGCCTCTTTCCTGGTAATACTCAGGTCCTGGCTCAGCCCGAAAGAACTGATCCCATAGACGATCCCGAAATTTACTGCCTTGGCGTTTCTTCTCTGGAGAGGTGTCACCTGATCGAAAGGCACATGAAATACCTGGGAAGCAGTGATCCTATGGATATCCTGGGCCTCGCGGTAAGCCTGGATCAGCTTCTCATCTCCGGACATATGGGCCAGCACACGGAGCTCGATCTGAGAATAGTCCGCATCCAGAAATACATAACCCTCTTTGGGGATAAAGACCTTTCGCAGCAGTCTTCCCAGCTCTGTCCGGACAGGAATGTTCTGAAGATTAGGCTCTGTACTGCTGATCCTTCCTGTAGCAGTAATGGTCTGGTTAAAGGTGGAATGGATCCTTCCCCCTTCGTCTATATAATTGGCAAGTCCGTCTGCGTAGGTGGATTTCAGTTTTGCAAGCTGCCGGTATTCCAGGATATCCGCCACGATCTGATGATCCGGAGCCAGCTTCTCCAGCACATCTGCCGCCGTAGAATATCCGGTCTTGGTCTTTTTTCCTCCCGGCAGCTTCATCTTTTCAAAAAGGATCACCCCTAACTGCTTGGGAGAATTAATATTAAATTCCTCCCCGGCTTCTTCCCAGATCTTCTTTTCCAGCTCTTCGATACGGACCTGAAGTTTTTCTCCGTATTCCTTCAGCTCTTCTGCGTTCACCCGGATCCCTTCCTTTTCCATATCGGAAAGGGTGAAAAGCAGGGGCATCTCAATATCTGTAAACAGTTTCTTCATTCCTGTATCCTCCAGAGCCTCCAGAAGAGGCTTTCTGGATTTTAAGGCCACATAGGCCATATAACAGATGCTTTTGGCAACTTCCTGCTCATAAGATTCATCCTTCGCGGCTTTCAGATAGGTAAGCTTTCCGATCAGATCTTCTTTGGCCGGAAGGATCTCTCCCAGATATTCCTTAGCAATATCATCATAGGTATACTGAGATTTCAAAGGATTCAGAAGGTAAGCGGCGATCCCGGCGTCAAACATTGCCGTATGTTCCCGGATATCCATGTGACGGAGCATAGCCTTAATATCCAGAGAGGCTACCATTTTCCCGTGACCGCAGAGATCAGCGGCCTTTTCCATGAGATAATCCCTGGTCAGAAAGCCATGGGGTAGGAAACAATAGACCTGATACTTTTCTTCTTCCTCATAGGACATTCCCAACCCTAAGAAACTGTCTCCTTCTTCCAGAAGTTCCAGACCTATACCTTCCTTTTCCTCTGCTTTTTTAAAGAGTTCCTCTGCAAAAGCAAGATCTGTCACTGTATGGAACTGCTCCTCTGCCTTCACCTGCTCTCCCTTATCCTGAAATCTGGAAAGAAAATTTTTAAATTCCAGTTCTTTGAAAAATTCATAGGCTTCCTGGGTATAAAAATCATGGACTCTGGCTTTCTCCCGATCCAGATCCACCGGACTGTCTGTATTGATGGTAGCCAGCTTCCGGCTCAGCACTGCCAGATCATAATGTTCCAGAAAGGCGTTCTGGGCCTTTTTAGGTTTGATCTCCTCCACATGGGCATAGGCGTTTTCCGCAGTGCCGTATTCCAGGAGAAGCTTGGTAGCGGTTTTCTCCCCAACTCCAGGAAGTCCGGGGATATTGTCAGCAGAATCCCCCATCAGCGCTTTCAGTTCTATGATCTGTGGAGGGGTAAGCTGATAAGCCGCTTCCACATCTTTGGCGTAATAATCTTCAATGGTAGTCTTTCCTCCCTTTGTCTTGGGGATCCGGATACAGGTATGGTCTGTGGCCAGCTGAAGCAGGTCCCGGTCACCGGAAAGGATGGTCACATCCATTTCCTGGGCCTCGCTTTTTCTGGCCAGGGTTCCCAGAATATCATCTGCCTCATAGCCTTCCCTGGATACAATATTCACTCCCATAGCTTCCAGCACGTCTTTCATGACCGGTACCTGCTCCCGCAGTTCTCCCGGCATAGGCTTTCTGGTCCCTTTATATGCGTCATACATCTTATGGCGGAAGGTCGGCGCCGACAGATCAAAAGCTACTGTAAGGTAATCGGGATTCTCCTCCTCCAGCATCTTAAATAAAATGTTGAGGAACCCGTATATGGCATTCGTATGGAGGCCTTCGGAATTTGTCAGTTCCGGAAGCCCATAAAAAGCTCTGTTCAAAATACTGTGTCCGTCTATCAGCAGGATTTTTTCCTTCATGTCTGTTCTCCTTGTTGTTGGATAATTCTCTCTTTTTACAGTAGTATAGCATAAAGGAAACAAAAAAGACAGGCAGGAGGGCCTATCTTTTTTGTTTCCATAATAATTTCTATTTTTTCTCTTATAAAGCCTTGATAAACCTGCGGAAAGCTTCTCTTCCTTCCGGCGTGCATTTGTAAACGCCGGCGTCCTCCAGTACATGGACAAATACCTGTCCTACCTCTTCCTGAAGGATATCCATTACATTATCCTTTGTGATATCAGGATATTTCGGAAGAAATTCTTTTACCCAGTCGCTGTGTTTCTCCAGCATTTCGTTTTCAGAAGGATCTTTACCTTCCAGGATATATTGAGCCAGAAGCTCCAGTTCCTCTTTCAGTCTTGCAGGAAGGACTGCCAGACCCATAACCTCAATAAGTCCGATATTTTCTTTCTTGATATGATGATACTGGGCATGAGGATGATATACGCCCAGAGGATTCTCCTTAGTAGTGATATTGTTCCGCAAGGTCAGATCCAGTTCAAACATATCCCCTTTCTTTCTGGCAATAGGAGTGATGGTATTATGCGGCTCTCCCTCAGTCTCGGCAAAGATAAATGCAGCCTCGTCTGTATAGCCTCTCCATACTTCCAGCACATGGCTTGCCAGGTCGATCAGCCGTTTTTCATCTTTGCTCCGGATCCTCAGCACAGAAAGAGGCCATTTTACAATACCTGCTTCCACGTCTTCATATCCCGGGATCACTACATTTTCCTCGATCGGAGCCTTTGCCATAGCGAAGGTATAATGTCCTCCCTGGAAATGGTCATGGCTTAAAATAGAACCGCCTACGATAGGCAGGTCTGCATTAGAGCCAAGGAAATAGTGAGGGAACAGTTTGATAAAATCAAAAAGCTTCACAAAAGTATTTCTCTCGATCTTCATGGGGATATGCTCACCGTTAAAGACAATGCAGTGCTCATTATAATATACATATGGAGAATACTGGAAGCCCCATTTACTGTCGTTAATGGTAATAGGAATGATCCTGTGGTTTTCTCTGGCAGGATGGTTCAGTCTTCCTGCATACCCTTCATTCTCCATACAGAGCTGGCATTTCGGATAACTGCTCTGTTTCGCATTCTTTGCAGCAGCAATAGCCTTGGGATCCTTCTCAGGTTTGGAAAGGTTGATGGTGATGTCTATGGTTCCATAAGGACTTTCCACCGTCCATCTCCTGTCTTTCTTTATACGGTAACGCCGGATATAGTCCGTATCCTGGCTGAATTTATAGAAAAACTCTGTGGCAGCCTCCGGACTCTTTTCATATTCTTTCCAGAATTTTTCCTGAACCTGTGCCGGTCTCTGTACCAGACAGTTCATGATCTTGGTATCCAGCAGGTCCCGATACCCGATACTGTCCTCAATGATCCCTCTTTTTACCGCTTCATCTAAAAGTTCCTTCAGGATCGTCTCCAGATCTTTACAGACCTCCTGGTCTTCCGGTTCTGTGTACTCATCTTCATGGAAGATATCCAGCAGAAGATTGGTTGTGTAGATCCTTTCACACTCCGGCACCAGTCCTGTATCAATCCCGTACTGTACCAGATCTCTGATGTTTTTGTTCAGCATACTTTTCACCCTTCCCCTTTCTTTTTGCGCCCTCAGGCAATTCTTCTTGTTCCGTCGCCGATCTCTACCACATAGAAATCTGCCTCATAGCCGATCTCTTTTTCATAGATTTCTCCGACATTTTTAATAAAGGCATCTACGGCCTCTTCCTTTACAATACTTACTGTACAGCCACCGAATCCTGCTCCTGTCATCCTGGAACCGATAACTCCATCCTGTTTCCAGGCAGCTTCTACCAGGGTATCCAGTTCTTTTCCTGTTACCTCATAGTCATCTCTCAAAGACACATGAGATTCATTCATCAGTTTTCCGAAAGTCTCCAGATCATTATTCTTTAAAGCTTTTACAGCCTGGATGGTTCTCTGGTTTTCATAAACCGCATGTTTCGCTCTTTTGCGGCAGACAGGATCCTTCACCGCATCTTTTACCTGTTCAAACTCTTCCTCTGTCAGCTCACCCAGAGCCTGGATCTTCTTCACACTCTGGATATCCTTAAGAGCCTCTTCACACTCTGCCCGTCTTTCATTATATTTGGAATCTGTCAGTCTTCTTTTCTTGTTGCTGGCAGCGATCACGATCTTGTATCCATCCATACGGATAGGAGCATATTCGTACTGGAGATTCTGGGTATCCAGGAAAATGGCGTGATCCTTTTTCCCCATGGCTATGGCAAACTGATCCATGATCCCGCAGTTCATACCGTTAAAGTTGTTCTCTCCGTACTGTCCGATGAGTGCCAGATTGATCATAGTCAGATCTTCATAACCAAACAGGTCTTTCAGGATGATCCCCATAAGAAGTTCCACAGAGGCAGAAGAAGAAAGTCCGGAACCATTGGGGATATTTCCATACATCAGCATATCAAAGCCTTTTTCCACAGGATAGCCCTTTTCCTGAAAGGTCCAGACGATCCCCTTTGGATAATTGGTCCATCCGGCGCTGTCCCGGTATACAAGGTCGTCAAGGCTTGTCTCTATAACACCCATCTTACTGAAATTTTCAGAATAGAGACGGATCTTTCTGTCTGCTCTTTTTCTCGCCACACCGTAGGTGCCAATGGTCAGAGCACAGGGAAATACATGGCCTCCATTATAGTCCGTATGTTCACCGATAAGATTCACTCTGCCTGGAGAAAAGTAAAAACGAATGTCTCCTCCCTCTCCGAAAAGTTCCTGAAACTTTTTTACTAATTGCTGCTGCATCTTCTCTACCTCCATGCTTCCGCTTTAAAACATTTTTTATGTTTTGATTCATTTTTTATGTTTCTATCGAAATTATAGCACAGTTCATAGGTTTGTAAAGACCCTTTTTAAAATTTTATTTTCATGACCAGATCCTGGGGATAATCCCCGAAACAGCTGCCGAAGATATTCACGCCTCCCACATGTTCCGCCTGATCTTTCACCCCGATGACCACAGATATATAGGGACCTTCTTCCAGCCCATATTCCTGGATCCTAAAAGAAGCGCTCTTTTTTCCATCCAGGTAAGAGCCTGTAGGATCCAGCCTCCAGGTCTTCAGATTTCCATACTGGCTCTTGGTATCCTCCCACCAGTCCGGATTCAGTTTTCCCCGGCGCCCGCCAAAGTCCGAAGGACAGCACCAGGTTCCCGCCTCTTTCCCATTGATCCATAATGTGATATCGGAAGGATAATCCAGATTATAATCCGGCGCCTCTGAACACAGCTCTGCCGAAAACTCCAGGACTCTGGCCGGCTGTTCCTGAAGGGCCGCATTAGGAAAACGATATTCCAGGTAACCGGAAGAAAACCAGATCAGTTTCGCTGTGGTCCTCTTAGGATCATAAAAGCATCTTGGCTCATCTTCCCCGTCTATATACCCCTCCTCATTTACCATTCCGCAGGTAGGAGTCACCTTATAGTCCACATAGTTTCCCACCGGCATGGATATGATCTCTTCTTTCTTTTTTTGTGCCTGCCGCTGAAGATCCAGAATGATCTTTCCCTCCTGGGGAATACACATTTTCATAGAACCTCTGGCTGCCGGCTTCAGCTCTGTACGGATCAGTCCTGCATCTTCCAGCACCCGGATATTTAAGGCTGCAGAAGAAGAAGGAATCCCCAGCATTTCTGCAATCTCATTGACGCACAAAGGCTCCTTCCCCAGCAAATGGAGGATCCGGATACGTGTCTCAGAAGAAAGGGCCTTTCCAAGAGCCGTCAGTTCCTTTTCATTAGCTAAATTTAAGTTTCTGTCCATTTATACATCTCCGCTGTTTTAAAACATATATTTTATTCTATTGTACCCTTCTCCCTTCCTGATTGTCAACGAAAAAGGAGCCGGACAGCTCCTTATTTTCAGGATTTCTGCCTGGCTCCTTTTCTATCTGAATCTGTTAGTCAGTATTCTGTTGGTATAATTGATCTAAAATGCCGGATAAACTGTCATTTTCCATAAGATACAGGGAAACCGGATCTTTCTCCTGATCCTTCCACCGGATCTCTACATTTACATCATAATTTACAGGACTTCCCACGGTAAATCTTCCTTCTGTAAGAGTGATCTGTTCCAGGATCTTCTCAATCTCCTCCTGGTCCTGGAAGATCTTTTCCTGGTAAAGATCCGCCTCATTTGCACTGACATATCTGCTGAGACGGACAGATTCCACTTCCTCCGGGGAAACTTCATTTGGCATAGGATTTCCCATATTTTCCAGAAGGTCCCTGGTCCTTTCAAAGCTTTCATACACCGGCAGGTAATAGCTGTAGATATAATCATCATACTGATAATATCCCTGGTCTGTCTGGGCTTTTTCCTGAAGCTCCATGTAGCCCACGATCTTTTCTTCCCGGGTCTGGGCAAAGGTAAGATTTTCCAGTTCTCCTTTGTAAGTTTTTATAAGAGTATCCATAGAATTTTTTGATGCTTCCAGAGGCTTCCCTGTTTCCAGAAAGCTGCTGGTAAAGATATTCTCAACATCCGCCGGATCTATATAGCTGGTAGGAAGGACCTTTTCCCGGAATTCCCAGTTGTCATAGATCTGGCCAATATTTTCCACCAGTTCTTCTGTCTCCGGCAGATCATACATCCGGTAGACATCCCGCCCGGATTTCAGGTGATAGGCAATGTAGCAGGTTACCTGAACCTGAGGATCCCCGGCCTCTACAGATTCCTGCTGGTCATAGGGGCCTTCCTGTTCATAATATTCCACGCCCTTCTGGGCCAGCGCATATATGTCCTGAAAATCCTCTATTTTGTTTTCTCTCAGAAAAGCAGACATATCAGACATATCATTCCCTTCAGGATAGCCAAACTGACCATTGATACTGTTAAAGTATACAGACATGGAGGCAATCTGATCCTCACGGGGCAGATAACGGTCCACGCCTGTAATATCCATCTGATAGCCTCCCAGGATCAGTATCATGCCTGCCAGGATCACTCCCGTAGAAACCCTGGGTTTTAAAGCGCTCCGGATATCCATGGTACAGAGGAAATCATAAATGGCTGAAAGGATCAGGGTAAGGACCAAAGCTCCTGCCACCAGCCAGAAAAATCCTGCGTACATCTGGCCGCTGAAAAACATAGCGATCAAAAGTACCAGCGGGGGAAGGCCGCAGACCTTGATCACCGGCTCCAGTTTCTTAAAGGCAATAGTCTTATGAAAGCTTTCAGAAGGCCGCAGACGGTAAACCAGGACGCCTGCCAGAAGCAGCACTGCAGCAAGAAGGATCCCGTAGATCAGATATACAGTCACCGGGCTGTCAGAACCATAATAATTGGCTGCCTGGATATAGGCAGTCACCGGGCTGAAAAATGTCCCAGGAACATCTGTCCGCAGCGGCATTAGGATCGTATCAAAAAACCGGTCATTCAGTTCCGTATAAGTCAAATACAGAACCGGTCCATATGCCATAAGAGCTGCGAACCCCAGGATCCCGGCAAAGAGATTTCCGGTGAGCAGGACAGCCAGGATCCCGGCTCCATACACTGCCAGAAAATATACCACTGCAAACAACACTTGGAGCCCGGCAGCCATAAAGATCCTGGGGCTTAAGGCTCCGTAAACGCCTCCCACTCCCAGGGTGATCAGAACACTCAGCAGATAAGGACATAAAAATGTAAGAAAACCGCTTAAGTACTGGATAGCAAAAAGCTTTTCTCTCTTCAGAGGAAGACTGTGGTAGAAGTCTGTTTTTTCCTGGGAATACAGGTAGAAAAAGCCGGCAAATGCTGCCAAAGCCGCGCAGACCACTACCAGGAAGATCGTCAGGGAATTGGTCAGGCTTATGTTGCGCCATAAGGTCCACTGGAGATATTTCTCCAAGGTAAATCCGTTGGGATAGGGAGATGCGGTATGCTTTGCCGCATCCAGGGATACCAGTGCCTGGACCGACCCTGCGGCGAAAAAGGCAAGGAAAAACAAAATGGACAGCCAGAGATTTCTCCGCAGATTACCCTTTATACTTTTAAGCAAATAATTTTTTGATGTCATATCCTGCCACCTCCGTTTCGCTGATAAAGATTTCCTCCAAAGTAAGAGGCAGAGCCTCTGCAAACAGAGGATGTTTTGCCTGGATCTTCTTCATGATCTCCTCCTGTTCTCCCCGGACCACCATGGTCAGCAGGGAAAGCCGTTTTTCATACTGGAGGACCTGCAGTTCGGCAAGCAGCGCCTCCTCATCTTTTGGATCCGGGATCACACACTGGACTTTGTGCATGTTTTCCTTCATCTCTTCCACATCCTTGGAAAGAAGGACGCCGCCTTTGTGGAGAAGTCCCACATGATCGCAGATATCCTCCAGCTCTCTCAGATTATGGGAAGCGATAATAGGCGTAAAAGTCCGGTTTGCCACTTCATAGGCAAGCAGGCTTTTTGCCGCCTGGCGCATTACCGGATCCAGACCGTCAAAGGTCTCATCGCAGAAAAGATATCTGGTCCCTGCGCAGATTCCCAGGATCAGCCCTGCCTGCCGCTTCATGCCCTTTGAAAAAGTACTGATTTTTCTCTTAGGATCCAGGCTGATCTTTCCAAGAAGCTTTGTCAGCCTTTCCCGGTCATACCGGGGATAATAAACAGAATAAAAATCTGCCATGTCCTCTATCGTAGCATTCTGGAAAAAATAGGACGTATCCGGAAGGAAAAAGATTTCTCCCTTGACCCCTGGATTTTCATAAACATCATCCCCGTCTACCTGGAGCCTGCCGCTGTCCGGTTTCAGGACACCTGAGAGCATCCGCAGAAAAGTACTTTTCCCGGCGCCATTGGTTCCCGCCAGACCGAAGATACTATTGTCCTCTATGGTGAGAGAAATACGGTCCACCGCCTGGATAGAGCCGAATTTCTTACAAAGTTTCTCTGTTTTTATCATGCTTCATCCTCCTCATAAAATTCAGCCGCTTTTGAAAGACATGTTTCTTTTTCAATTCCCAGTTCTTTTCCCTCTTTGATGACCTCTCTGAGCTTTCCAAAATAGAGTTCTTCTTTCTGCTGCTTTAAGGCCCGGTCCCCTGACACAAAATTTCCCCGGCCTTTCACAGGATAAATATACCCCTGCTGCTCCAATATGGCATAGGCTTTCTGGATCGTATTGGGATTAATGGAAAGCTCTGCGGCAAGGCTCCTGACAGAAGGCATCTGCGAGTCGGCCTTGAGGATCCCTCTGATGATCAGCAGCTGGAATTTCTCTACGATCTGCTCATAGATCGGCTTCCGATTCTGATAATCAATAACGATCAAACCGATTCCTCCTTTCCTCTCGCCTGTATGTTTTCGTGTATTTAGTGTACTATGTGTCTTAGTACACTTGAAGTATAAAAAATCCGGACCTCCTTGTCAATAGAAAATCCGGATTGTAATACTTATTTAACACTTTCTTTTAAAAAGCCCTGATGATATTTATCCCAGTCTCGTTTTAAGGAAACCACCTTTCCTTCCCGGTCCAGAAAACAGTGGCTGCTCTTTCCCATGCAGCGCAGCTCTCCTGTCTCTTTGTCCCGGACTGTATAAGACAGTTCCAGCTTAATGCCGTTATATTTGGTGATCTCTGTTTCTATTTCCACTGTATCCCCAAAATGGGTCATAGTCTTATACTCGCAGGATACAGAAAGCACCGGGCTGATCAGTCCGTCCTTCTCCATCTGGGCATAAGAAAAACCGCAGTGATCCATAAAATCGATCCTGGCCTCCTCAAACCACCGGATATAATTGGAATGGTGGATAATCCCCATCTGGTCTGTCTCATAATACTGGGTCTTATGTTCATATTTCATTGTTTACCGCCTCTTATGCCGCTGCTTCCAGCTCTTTTTTATTTTTCATAGCTCCCCACAGATAAAAGCCGTGGATCACAAAGGGGAACAGCATGGACAGTCCGATACCGCTTCCCAAAAAAGCCACCTGTATGATATCGGAAAGGACCACAAAAGCCAAAAGACCATATCCGCAGTAAACCGGAAGCTTCTGTTTTCCCGGAAGGGCTCCGAAGATCATGCCGACTACTCCGGCCAGGACCATAAGCAGTCCGCCGATAGATGTGATAGCTACAGAAGTGCCCAGGATCCCGGCAGAATATTCGATCCCGCTTTCTGCCAGCGAAGCCATGACTCCCTCCAGATCTGTGATCAGCACATAAGCAGACATCAGGCCGGTCATCAGATTATAGGCGCCTATGACCAGTTCGATCATGGCAACCCATTTCAGTAAAGATGTTTTTCTGGTTTTCATATTCAATTCTCCTGTCTTGGGGCATCTCAGATCTGAGTTTCCACAAAAATATCATAGATTGCCCGGATCGCCGGTTCAAAATCTTCGTCCTTTACCCCAACGATCACATTCAGTTCGCTGGAACCCTGATCGATCATCTTAACATTTACATTGGCGTGGGCCAGAGCTGCAAAGATCCTTGCCGCAGTACCTCTGTTGGAACGCATGCCTCTTCCTACAACAGCGATAAGAGAAAGATCTGTCTCCAGTTCCATATAATCCGGATTTACGATCCTGTGGATCCCGGCGATCACCTGCTGCTCCTTCTGGGAAAACTCATCCTGATGGATATAGATCGTCATAGTATCGATCCCGGAAGGGATATGTTCAAAAGCGATCCCCTGCTCTTCCAGCACCTGAAGGACTTTTCTGCCAAATCCGATCTCGGAATTCATCATGGATTTTTCAATATATAAAGAGCAGAACCCTTTCTTGCCTGCAATACCGGTAATAGTATAAGGAGGCTTCTTGCAGGTATCCTCTACGATCATAGTACCCGGGTCTTCCGGCGCATTGGTATTCCGGATGTTAATAGGGATGCCGGCTTTGCGGACCGGGAAAATGGCGTCTTCATGAAGAACTGTTGCACCCATATAGGACAGCTCTCTCAGTTCCCGGTAAGTGATAGTATCGATCGGCTTGGGATTGTCAATGATCCTGGGATCTGTCACCAGAAAGCCGGACACATCCGTCCAGTTCTCATAGAGATCCGCATCAATAGCGCCTGCCACGATAGAACCTGTAATGTCAGAGCCGCCTCTGGAAAAGGTCTTAATAGTTCCATCTTCTTTGGCTCCGTAGAATCCCGGTACCACTGCGCATTCCAGACTGCCCAGTTTCTTGGCAACCAGTTTTTCTGTGATCTCTCCGTCAAACTGGCCGTTTCCGTCAAAACGGATCATCTCTGCCGGATCTACAAAGGTAAATCCCAGATAAGCAGCCATGATCTTTCCGTTTAAATATTCACCCCTGGAAGCTGCATATTCTTCACCGATCTGTTTCTTGAAGTTTTCCTCCACCAGAGAAAAATCTTCCTCTAAGGACAGAGACAGATGAAGACCATCTATGATCTCCTGATAACGTTCTTTGATCTCATTCAGGATCTTCTGGAATTTTTCCTCATCTCCCACACTGCGATAGCAGGCATATAATAAATCCGTGACCTTTGTATCACCGGAAAACCGTTTGCCAGGCGCAGATGGCACTACATATCTTCTGCTTTCATCTCCCCGGATGATAGCTCCTACCTTTTCAAACTGGGAAGCACTTGCCAGAGAACTGCCTCCGAATTTTACAACTTTCTTCATTTCATATCCTCCTTCGGGACTTCTTAATCTACTTTCCTGTGGCAGAATATATTTCCGCATTGTATAAATAATAGCTTTTTCCCTGTCAAATGTCCAGCATTTTCTGCGGATTTTCCATATTTCTGCCTTCTTTTGTCTTTAAAAACATAAAATCACAGGAGAACGCCTGATAAATTCCGGAAGCTGTTTTATCCGGTCCCGTTTTTCTTTTTCATAATTAACAAGGCAGAAAACTGCCTTAAATGTCAGGATCCTGTTTCTATAGAAAAATCTGGATTTTGACGGACAATTTTCTGCCTTATGTAATTGCATTTTATTTTTCTATTTGTTTCTGCTGCCTCTGTATTTTTCTTCACAGTATTTGCAGCGATAGATTTCTTTTTCCGGATCTGCCAGGATAAAGATCTGCTCCAGTTCCTGCTCAATAGAAGTAATGCACCGGGGGTTTTTGCACTTGATCACATTATGGACTTCCTTTGGAAGACTTAACTGTTTCTTCTCTACGATCTCTCCGTCCTTTATGATGTTTACTGTAATGTTGTGATCAATAAAGCCCAGGATATCCAGATCCAGGGTATCGATGGGACATTCCACCTTAATGATATCCTTTCTTCCCATCTTATTGCTCCTGGCATTTTTAATGATCGCCACACAGCAGTCCAGCTTATCCAGCTCCAGATCATGATAAATCGTCATGCTCTTGCCGGCTTTGATATGGTCCAGTACCACACCTTCGCTTAACTGTCCTACATTTAACATAATTCCACCCCCATTCCCAGAAGACTCAGGATCAGCGCCATACGAACATACACGCCGTATCTGGCCTGTTTAAAGTAAGCGGCTCTCGGGTCAGAATCCACTTCCACAGAAATCTCATTCACCCTTGGAAGGGGATGAAGCACCAGCATATCCGGTCCCGCAAGTTCCATCTTCGCCTTGTCCAGGATATAGAAATCCTTCATCCGAACATAGTCTTCTTCATTGAAAAATCTTTCCTTCTGCACTCTGGTCATATATAAAAGATCCAGACTTGGAAGAGCGTCTTCCAGCCGCTCCACTTCCTGGAATTCATGGCCGCTGGCCTTTAACACATCTTCTCTGATATAGTCCGGTATCCGCAGTTCCTCCGGAGAGATCAGCACAAACTTTACGCCCTCGTATCTCACCAGGGCCTCGATCAGGGAATGAACCGTCCTTCCGAACTTCAGATCTCCGCACAGACCAATAGTAATATGGTCCAGGCGGCCTTTCATAGAACGGATAGTAAGCAGATCTGTCAGGGTCTGGGTGGGATGCTGATGACCCCCGTCTCCTGCATTGATCACCGGGATCTGGGAAGCCATGGAACCTACCAGAGGCGCACCTTCCTTTGGATGGCGCATGGCGCAGATGTCCGCATAACATGAAATCATCCGGAGAGTATCCGCCACGCTCTCACCTTTGGCTGCCGAACTGGAATTTGCACTGGAGAATCCCAGAACCTTTCCTCCCAGACGAAGCATTGCCGACTCAAAGCTGAGACGTGTACGTGTACTTGGCTCATAAAACAGTGTTGCAAGAATCTTTCCGTCACATTTATGAGCGTATTTCTCCGGATTTTTTTCGATATCATTGGCCAGGTCCAAGACCTTGTCCAATTCCTCTACGGATAAATCCAACGGACTCATTAAGTGTCTCATAGATTACCTCCTGTATATGTTTGACTTTTTTATTATCATATACCAGTTCCAGGGGTATTTCAAGAATTTTCAGTCTTCATGAGACAATATTTTTTCAAAGAGCAGTCCCGTACAGAACCACAGCGGCGCATAATCCAGACGGATCACCCCTTTATAATTCAGGGGATTCCCGCTGTAATCCCAGGGACACATATCGTAATGTTTCAACAGCATTCCGGTGCCAAATTCCGCTGCAAAGATCCCTGTCATGTACAGACCGCCCCGAAATACTACCGGGATCTTTTTGATACTTCTGGATATAGGTCCTATACATGCTGCCATACCATAGATCGGGAACATCCACAGTGACGACTGTCCCATCATCTTCCATTCTTTCCTTCCCACCGCATGAAGTCCTGTCCAGAAGATTTCCAGGCACCAGCCTGCTGCTCCGCAGCGGAGAAAATCTCCTTTCATCTCTTCCCCTCCTCTTCCATAATGAATTCTTTTTTCTTATTATGTCCCTGCCTGATCTCCTTCATACCTGCAGAAATTCCGGCTTTTGGAAAAACGGTTCGGGATTTTTCTGTAATAAAAGACTTGCGGGAGAAAATCTGTCGGTGTATCATAAGCATAATGACTTTATGAAAAAGGAAGGAAGATACAAATGCTAGATCTGACCCAGCTCAGAGAGAAAATCGACAGTATCGACGACCAGATCGTCCGGCTCTTTGAAGAGAGAATGGCTGTTTCAGAAAAGGTCGCCCGATTTAAAATAGAGACAGGAAAACCTGTTTTTGATCCGGAAAGAGAAAAACAAAAACTCAGTAATCTCAGCCATCAGGCAACAGGAGAGTTTAACAGCCGGGGAATTTATGAATTATACCGGCAGATCATGTCCATCAGCAGAAAACGCCAGTATCAGCTTATCAGCGAACAGCAGGATACAGGAGAACCTTTGTTCAAGCCTGTAGATGCTTTAAAAAAAGAAGGGGTCACTGTAGTTTTCCAGGGAGTGGAAGGTGCGTACAGTTATGCTGCTATGAATACCTTTTTTGGAAAGGATATCAAAAGTTTTCATGTGGACACCTGGAAGGATGCTATGGAAGCTATCAAAAACCGGGAGGCCGACTTCGCAGTGCTTCCCATAGAAAATTCCACAGCCGGTATTGTTCAGGACAATTACGATCTGCTGACTAAATACGATCATGTGATCGTGGGGGAACAGATCATCCCCTGCCAGCATGCTTTGGTAGGGCTTCCAGGGACATCTCTTGAAGAGATCAAAGATGTGTACTCCCATCCTCAGGCTCTTATGCAGTGCCGGGAATTTCTGGAATCCCACAGGGAATGGACCACCCATGAGTTTGGGAATACCGCGGCAGCCGCAAAAAAAATTGCCGAAGATAAAGATAAGACCCAGGCTGCCATTTCCAGTCCCTATGCAGCAGAGTTTTTCGGATTGGCTGTACTGAAAGAAAATATCTATACCAATGCAGGAAACTCCACCAGATTTATTATTGTCACCAAGGAAAAAATTTATTGCCGCAATGCCGGAAAGATCAGTGTCAGCTATGAACTTCCCCATGAAAGCGGAAGTCTCTACAACAGCCTTTCCCATTTTATCTATAATGGCCTGAACATGACAAAGATCGAATCCCGTCCGATCCATGGGCGGAACTGGGAATACCGTTTCTTCGTGGACTTTGAAGGGAATTTAAGTGACAGCGCCGTTAAAAACGCACTTCGCGGCCTGGAAGCAGAAACACAGAATTTCCGTATTCACGGCAATTATTAGAAAGGAATCAGAAAAATGTTTAATATCGACGAATGTATCTTATACCGGAACTTTCAGCAGGGAGACATTCTGGAAGACATGTCCAGAGCACTGGAGATCTGCTGTCAGGAACCGGAGGAGCCTGACAAATCAAAGCCCCTCTTTTACAGCTGCATGAACCGGCTGGTAGAAATGGCCAGCACTTATTGTTTTACAGGAAATCTGTGGCACAGCTATCTGACTTATCTGCTGGCCAATCATGAAAACGCCTTCAGCACTGCCTGCGAGATCACCGGGCCTGTGGAAGGGACCATCAACCAGTTGGCCTTACATGACTTTGCCATTTTCAAAGACCTGTTTAATCTGGATTTTTCCGCCTTTGAAAATTTCTATGGTTCTTCCTCCTGCTGTCATCTGATCAATGAATATGAAAATGACAGTCACAGCAGCAAACAGTTTAACGAACGGATCAGCAGCCGTTTAAATAACTTAAGCCAGCTTCTGGCCTCCTCTGATTCTCCGGAAGAATTTATGGATCATATGGTGGAATTCTATAAGGATTACGGCGTAGGAAAGCTGGGACTTCACAAAGCTTTCCGTCTGGAACACGGCCCCAATGATGAACGGGTAAAAATCGTTCCTATCACCAAGATCGCCCATGTACATCTGGATGATCTGGTCGGCTACGAGATCGCTAAGAAAAAGCTTATCGACAACACCGAAGCCTTTTTAAACGGAAAGCCGGCCAACAACTGTCTCCTCTTCGGCGATGCGGGAACAGGAAAATCCTCCTGTATCAAAGCAATCCTTAACCAGTATTACGACAGAGGCCTGCGGATCATCGAAGTATATAAACACCAGTTCAAAGATCTGAATGACGTGATCGCACAGATCAAGAACCGCCACTATAAATTCATTATTTATATGGACGATCTGTCTTTTGAAGACTTTGAGATAGAATATAAATACCTGAAGGCTGTGATCGAAGGCGGCCTGGAACGGAAACCGGACAATATCCTGATCTACGCTACTTCCAACCGCCGCCATCTGGTACGTGAGACATTCAGCGATAAATCTGACCGGGATGATGACCTGCACACCAATGATACAGTCCAGGAAAAACTTTCCCTGGTATACCGTTTCGGCGTGACCATTTACTTCGGTTCTCCCAGTAAAAAGGAATTCCAGCAGATCGTGCTGTCTCTGGCCGAAAGGCATGGCCTTCATATGGATCAGGAAGAACTGCTTCAGCAGGCCAACGCCTGGGAGCTCCGCCACGGAGGTCTGTCCGGAAGAACTGCCCAGCAGTTTATCGATTATCTTTTAGGACAGGAACAATAGCCAAAAAGAATCAGCCCGGCTTTGAGAACATCGACTCAAAGCCGGGCTGAAAAATTCAAGTCAAAGGACATACCAGCATGTCCATTTGGCTCGTTGCTCGTCTTCTTTTTGGTGATAAGCAGGACTGTAAGCCGGGTTATGTCGTGAATAATCATCTATCCAGTCCTGCCGTCGCCGGCAGGCTCAAGCGACCCACCTGAAAACGTGACGGGCAGCCACATTGTTTTCTATTCGGTCTTGCTTCGGATGGGGTTTACA
>DXIQ01000104.1 GCA_019112785.1 Candidatus Blautia stercorigallinarum | reverse complement strand
CTGTATTTTCCTGGGTCAGAGACTCCTGATACTGGTCAAAATACTTCTGTTTGATAGCCAGGTAATCTGACAGACCATAGTCTTCCATCTTTTCCAGATAGCTGTCCCATTCTTCCTCAATGCCGCCGTTCAGGATCCAGTCGGCTTTTTTCTGTTCTGCACATTTCTTAATATCTGTATCATACTGAGATACTTTATTCGTGTCGTCAATACTCATAAATACATTTGGATACACATACTGGCTGTGCATGTCTTCCAGATAGGTTTCATGCATATTATCAAGACGCCATTTTGCATCGTCCGGCTGAGTCACATACACATCATAATAATCGTTCAGTACTGCCAGAGGGCCGTTTACAGACTGGGATTCCCGGACTTCTACCGGAGAGTTGTCTCCCAGATCTTCATGTTTTAACATTTCTCCGCCCTCAGAGTTTGTGCTCATTTCAAAGATATTAGGTTTTCCCTCTTCACCGTAGGTTCCCCAGTTGTTCTGCACAGACTGGAGAGGCGCATACATCTGATCGATCCAGGCTGCCGCCAGTGCGGTATCCCTGCAGCTGGTAGTCAGTACACACCGGCCTCTCTCAAAACCGCTGGCTCACTGTTATTCTGTCTGGTAATGTTCACCAGTCCGTCAGGACCTGCAAGAGCCGGGAGCATTACATAGTCATCATAGTTATCAATGTTTGCGATATCCCAGGTAAAGCAAAGGCCGTATCTGTGATTTTTACCTTTTGCAACGTAGGTAGACCATTCCTGAGTAAAGGCTTCCGGATCCACCAGATCTTCCTCTACCAGTTTATGAAGCCATACAATTCCTTCTTTATAGCCTTCCTGCACGGCTGTATAGATCACTTCGCCTTCGTCTGTCACTGCAAAATGGTCTGCAGTATCTCCATATCCTTCTCCAAAGCCGTTGATCAGGATGGCCGGATCCTGGTCGCCGTTATTAATGATAAAGGACATAGGGATCACATCGCCCTCTACTCCGCATTCTTCCTGGATCTTATCTGCGTTATCTCTGAAAGCGATGAGCACCTGTTCCAGTTTATCTATGGTAGTAGGGATATCCAGCCCCAGGCAGTCCAGCCATTTCTTGTTGATATATGGGATATCTCCGATAGCCTGAATGGCTTCCTTTCCTTCCCCCAGCTGTTCGATCCAGGGGAAGGAATAGATGTGTCCGTCGGGAGCGGTACACATAGTCCGGTATTCCGGGTATTTTTCAAAAACCGCCTGGAGGTTTGGCATATATTTATCGATAAGATTTTCCAGAGGAATGATGATTCCCTGTTTCGCATAGCGAAGCAGATCATAATCACTCATGCCGGCATTAAAAAGTCCGTCAGGAAGATTTCCGAACTGGGCCAGTGCCAGGTTCTTTTTATCTGCAAACTGATCTGCCACAAAGCAGGTCCAGTCTATATGCACATTGGTCTGTTCTTCCAGCCTTTTAAAGATCATTCTCTCATTGGGATCCTGGGTGCTGGTAGCCGGCGCACTGGTAATAAAGGAAAGCTCAGCCTGTTCTTCCAGGGGAAAAGCCACCTGGCTTACCGGCGTATCCGGATCCACATCAGCGGCCTGGTGGCCGCCGCCTCCACAGCCTGCCAGAGAAAGTACAGAAACTGCGGAAACACATAATGCCGCTAATTTTCTTATTTTCTTATTCATCATATCCTATCCCTCCATCAACCTTTTACAGAGCCAACCATAATGCCGCTGTCGAAATACTTCTGGAAGAAAGGATACATAACCAGCAGCGGAAGGCTGGATACTACAATAGTAGCATATTTCAAAAGTTCTGCAACCTTTGCCATTTCTGCGGTACTCTGGATATCTGCGATCATACCCGGCTGAGGTGTGTTCTGTACCAGGATAGAACGGAGCACCAGCTGAAGAGGCTGAAGGTTTGCATCATTTAAGTAGATCATCGCGTCAAAGTAACTGTTCCACATTCCTACAAAAGAATACAGGGCCAGTACGGCAATGATCGGTTTGCACACCGGCATTAATATTTTAAAGAAATGCTGGATCTCATTGGCGCCGTCAATAGAGGAAGCCTCTCTCAGCTCTTTCGGTGTGGACTGATAATAAGTCCTGGCCAGGATCAGGTTCCATACGTTTACTGCTCCCGGAAGGAGGATTGCCCATATGGTATTTACCATGTGCAGCTGATTGATCAGGATAAAGGTAGGGATCATACCGCCGTTAAAGAACATGGTAATCACAAAGATCACGTTGAAAAATCTTCTTCCTACGAATTCCTTCTTTGACATGGGATAGGCTGCCAGCAGAGTGATAAATACAGAGATCAGAGTAAACGCCGCTGAGTAAAAAAGAGAATTGGCAAAGCCTCTCCAGATCATGTCATTTTCCAGAACACGGCGGTAAGCGTCAATGGTCCAGTCTTTGAAATTAAAGCTGATCCCCTGGTTATTCAGTACATTGGGATCCATAAAGGAAGCAATGACTACATATACAAGAGGAATCGCAATTGCCAGAACAAACACCCCCAGCAAAGTATAGCCTATACCCAGGATTACCTTATCCGAGGTTCCCAGTTTAATTTTAATACGGTTTTCCATTTTCACCCCTCCTACAGTCCTTCGCCTTCATTAAGCCTGGACACAACAAAGTTTACAATAATCAGCAGAATTACGTTGATCACTGAGTTAAAAAGTCCCACAGCGGTTGAATATCCGTAATCTCCGTTTAACAGACCGATACGATATACATAGGTAGAAAGAATCTCAGAAGCAGGAAGGTTCATATCCGTCTGCAGTGCATAGGCCTTTTCAAATCCGATGCTCATAATGTTTCCGGCCTGAAGGATAAACTGGATCACGATAATATTTTTGATTGCCGGCAGTTCCACATACCAGATCTGCTGAAGGATATTAGCGCCGTCTACAATAGCCGCCTCTTCCAGATCCTTGCTGGCATTGGATAAAGCTGCGGTATACATGATCGAGGACCATCCTGCCGCCTGCCAGATACCGCTGGCAATGTAGATCGTTCTGAAAGCGGAGGGCATGGTCATCCAGTTCGTATCGATCCCAAGGACCTGGTTGATAGGCCCCACCGGAGAAAGGAACATCCTTACCATACCGCAAAGAACGATAACAGAAATAAAATTCGGCGCGTAGATCAAAAGCTGGATCTTCTTCTGTATCCCCTTTCTCCGGATCCTGTTCAGAAGAAGCGCCAGGATGATCGGTACGGGGAATCCCCACAAGAGCCCATATACACTCAGCTTCAGAGTGTTCATCAGATAGCTCATAAAATCCGGGGAAGATAAGAATCTCCGGAAATATTCCAGTCCTACCCAGGGGCTGCCTAAAACGCCGTCGATAACATTGTAATCTTCAAATGCGATCAATACTCCGCCCATAGGCAGGTATTTAAAAATAATCGTAAGCAGCAGCGCCGGTAATAAGAAGATCAGATATAACTGCCAGTTTTTCTTTACATATTTCAGTTTTCCTGATATCTTTTCCCAAAATGTCTGCTGCGGCTTTCTATAAATCTGTGCCTTCATAAAAAGCTCTCCTTTCTTTTCCTGCTCCTTTGTTTTTTGCAACTTGAAACGTTTCACTTTTTGTGATTTAACTATATTCTTTCTCCCTTTTTAAGTCAATACTTTTTCGTCATTTTTTAGATATTCGGTACATATTTACAGTTTTTATACTTATTTTTTGTCTATTTTTCATGTTGTAACGTTTCATATAATAGCGTATACTAAAATCAGCTTACTATAATACATTTATTATAGAAAAGGAGGAGATGAATCTTGACCCCTTCTCACACACCTACTATGAAAGATGTTGCCGCCCGGGCCGGCGTATCCCTGGGAACAGTTTCTAAAGTGATCAACCATATAACCGTAGGAGAAAAAAATAGAGAAAAAGTAGAAAAGGCTATTAAAGAACTGGGATATGAGGTAAATACTTATGCCAGAGGACTGAAAACCCAGGAGACGAAGCTGATTACCCTCATTGTTCCGGACACTATAAATCCTTTTTTTGCAGCATTTACCCAATATGTAGAAAAAAACCTTTATGAGCATGGCTATAAATTGATCCTCTGCTGTGCCAACGGCATACCGGAAAAAGAAATCGGCTATCTGAATCTGGCCTCTCAAAGTAAAACGGACGGAATCATCGCTCTGACTTATACCGACGTGAGCAACGCCATACCCACCAGGATCCCTCTTGTCTCCTTTGACCGCTACTTTGAAAACCATGATGTGCCCATGATCGCCTCCGATAACTTCCAGGGCGGCTATGCCGGCACAAAGAAGCTGTTGGAACTAGGCTGTCATCACCCGGTATTTATTCGTTTTCGCTCGAAATTTCCAGGTGAAGCAGATAAAAGAATGGAGGGATATCTCAGCGCCTGCCAGGAACTGGGGATCCAGCCCGATTATCTGGATCAGATAGATGCCATAGAGGAAAGAAGGGCCCTGGAGAACTTCATTCAGGAACATACCGACTCCCATGGTGCCTTAACCTTTGACGGTGTCTTTGCAAATACGGACCGTCATGCATATCTGGTCATGAAGATCTTAAAGGAACGGGGATTCCGGATTCCGGAAGACGTGCAGATTCTGGGCTTTGACGGAATACGTAAATACGGCATTGACGAAAGCTCCCTTTTCGTCTCCTCCATGTGTCAGCCTATAGAGGAACTGGCCAGGCTTTGTGTGGAGACACTGCTGAAGAAAAGACAGGGAACGGTAGTTCCTACTCTTTCTCTTCTTCCTGTCACTTATGGTTATGGAGGTACCACCCGGAGAGAATCTTAAAGATCTGTTCCTGACTTTTCAAGAACCGAAAGCTGAAAAATTTCAGTTTCCGGTTCTTTTTATGCAAAAATTAAGAATTTCTTTCGGATTCCATGGAAGAATCTTTAATGTATCCATGTTTAAATAGCTACAATTAGAAACTTACTAAGAGGGGGACTATATTTTGTATCTGATCCAATATCTGCCTTATGCCATTACACTTATTTTTATACTGCTGCCGGCAGTGCTTCTGGGCTTTCAGCAGAGAAGCCTGAATTTTTACGGGCTTTCCGGCTCTTTTCTGATCCTGCTCATCGTCTTCGGCTCCAGGCCCCTGCAGCTTTTTTATCTTCTTGGTTCCTTTCTCTGGTCCATACTGCTGATTAAAACCGCTATATTGTGGAGGGAAAAGCAGTTTTTCAGCACCTGGGGTTTTCCCCTCTTTCTTCTGCTCTCCCTTTTTCCCATGATCCTGAAAAATTTTGTTCTTATCCAGGGAAAACATCTTCCCCTATATGCAGCAACGGCCTGTTTTTCCCTGAAGACCATCCAGGTCCTTGCACATATATATAAAGGCCGGATACAGGAATATCCTGCAGGGGAATGTGCCGGATATCTTCTTTTCTTTCCCAGTCTTTTCCTGGGGCCTTTAAACAGCAGCAGACAGTTTCACCAAACCTGGGGCCATGTACCATCTGTCTCAGTATACCGCCGCCTTCTTGTCAGAGGGCTGAAAGAACTTTTCTGGGGGATCCTTTATCTTCTTTTTATCGCCCATATTCTTTCGCTGCCCCTTCAAAGCCTGGAATCCCGGATGCCGGAATCCCCTGTGTTCTGCCAGATTCTCCTCTATGCCTGCCTTTACGGAGCCCGTCTTTTTTTCTATCTGGCTGGTTTTTCAAGGATCGCTGCCGGGTGCTCCTGTCTTCTGGGCACAGAATTAAAGAGCAACTTTCAGAAACCCTTTCTCAGCGTCACTATCCGGCAGTTCTGGGACAGATGGCAGATCACTTTTACTGACTGGCTGAAGGAATTTATCTTCTGTCCCCTTTTGAAAAGGTTCAAAAAAAGCAGGCAGTTTTCCTGCCCGCTTCTGCAAAAATGTCTGGGATATCTTCTGACTATGGGTGTATTAGGCGTATTCTACGGAATCACCCCTTCCAGCCTGCTTTTTGCCCTTTACCATGGAGTTGTGCTCTGCCTGTGGGAAGTCTGGGAGACGAAGAGCCACCTTCATGAGAAATGGAAACACCAGCCTGTATACACTTTTTTTACCTGGATCTTTACTATGCTCCTGCTTTTATTCGGGTTCTTTATTCTGTCCGGAATGTTCCTGAAAATCTTATTTCTATGAGGGCTTATCACTATACATCCATTGAAACAAGTCTCTCCCTGCCTCTTTCAGGCCATTGAGCACACCATCAAAGGTCCCTGCCTTGTAGAAATTCAGGACAATGGCCCCTACAGGCACAGCCAGGATCATTCCGATAACGCCGCCGATCCGGTATCCGATATACATAAAGATCAAAGTGACCAGAGGGTTCATGCCGATGGAATCTCCTACCAGCTTTGGCTCTATGATACGGCGCACCAGCTGGGTAGTCAGATATAGGATCACCAGCCCCAGAGCATAACGGATATCTCCGGACACCAGCTTAAACACTGCCCATGGAATCAGAACGGTTCCTGTTCCCAGGAAAGGAAGCATATCCAGAAAAGCTACCAGGATAGCCACCAGAATAGCAAATCTTACTCTCAGTATAAGCATTCCTATAAAGAGAATCACTCCGATAACGGCCATGATCTTAAACTGTGCCTTAAAATATCCGCCAAATACAGTTTTAAAACTTTCTGCCATCATCCGCCATTTTTCCTGGATGATCTGAGGGGTATGTGCCCGTCCGAATTCCAGGATCCTGTCTCTGTCTGCGATGAAAAAATAAGCAGACAAAATACTGAAAATAATGGATATGAGTATGCTTGGGATATTTCGGGCGAAAGACCCCGCCTTATCTACCGTCAGCTGACTGAGTCTTCCTACAGCCTGTCCGGTAATATCCCCTATATCCTGCTGCACTTCTTTCAGACTTTCCTGTATATTTTCCGGCAGTTCGCTGATGATGCTCTCCATGTTCCTTCCGGCGCTCTGAAAGTCTTCCCTGAAATCGGCATACATTTCCGGTGCCTGATCCAGAAAGGCTCTGGTCTCTTGTCCAATCCTTACTCCCAGGAAATAGATCGCTGCTATCACCAAGGCCAGAACCCCTATGATGATCAGCATAGAAGTATGCTTTCTGGCCACTTTCAGCCGCCGTTCCAGAATCCTGACAAGAGGATTTGCGATCATGGAGATGATCCATCCGATAACAAAAGGCATAAAGAACTGGAGGAATCGGATTCCCAGAAAAACGCCCAGGATGATCCCTATCAGTGTTATAAAAAATACCAGAATGCTCTTCACATATTTTTTTAATTTCATGAAACCTGTCGTTCGCTCCCTTTTCGCCTGATTGAAAAAGAGGCTGCTGCCGTTTCAGACATAGCCTCTTTGCTTCCGGCTTTTCCTAAGTATACCATAAAGTGACGAGCCAGGCGAGTATTTATACTCATTTGGCCGCCGCCGATACCGGACAGTCGGATTCTTTTGTTTTTTATAATTCTTTCAGGAAGTCAAAGGGTTTCTCATCATGAAGGAAATGCATCAGCATGTAGGAGCACATAATGGCAATATTTTCTTCTTTTAAAATTCTCCTGACTTCCTCTCTGTCTGCCAGAACGACTTCAATCTCTTC
>DXIQ01000103.1 GCA_019112785.1 Candidatus Blautia stercorigallinarum | reverse complement strand
AGAAGTCGAGACCATGATGCGGGAAGAAGGAGAAGCCGCAGCATTGGAAGTTGGGGTACATGGAATCCACCCGGAACTGATCAGACTTCTTGGACGTATGAAGTTCCGCTCAAGCTACGGTCAAAATGCTTTGAAACATTCTATCGAGGTAGCTCAGCTTGCAGGTCTCCTGGCAGGAGAAGTGGGAACAGATATACGTATGGCAAAACGAGCAGGACTGCTCCATGACATCGGAAAATCCATCGACCATGAAGTGGAAGGATCCCACATTCAGATTGGTGCTGACTTATGTAGAAAATATAAAGAATCCCAGATTGTTATCAATGCGGTGGAAGCTCATCACGGCGACGTAGAGCCAACATCCCTGATCGCATGTCTGGTCCAGGCTGCCGACGCAATTTCAGCGGCAAGACCGGGAGCAAGAAGAGAAACTTTAGAAACTTATACCAACAGATTAAAACAGTTAGAAGATATCACAAACTCCTTCAAAGGAGTGGACAAATCTTTTGCTATTCAGGCAGGAAGAGAAATTCGTGTTATGGTAGTACCTGAGCATGTCAGCGACAGCGACATGGTACTTCTGGCCAGGGATATATCCAAACAGATCGAAGCAGAACTGGAATATCCGGGACAGATTAAAGTAAATGTGATCCGCGAGTCCAGAGTTGTGGACTACGCAAAATAAAGTCGACTTTAAATCTAATAGAAAAAGGCTCTTACGAAGGTAAGAGTCTTTTTCTGTTTCCAAGACTATTTTTTCTTTTCTGTTCATAGACTGTAAAGGGTGAAGTCAATGAAAAAAAATCTGCGTCTTTTTCTGATCCTGTATCTGGCCGGATTTGGCGGGGGAGTCCTGGCGGGGGATCTTTTTCTGAAAAAAATGGGTTATCAGACAAGTCTGCTTTCTGCATATATGAGTTCTGATCCGGATTTAGAGGCGGCTCAATTTTTTGGGGGACTTTTCTTTCAGAGAGGAAAGCTGTTTTTCCTGGGAGCAGTATGCGGTGTGACCATTCTGGGAATGTTTCTGGTAGCCGGAGGGCTTTTGTGGTCCGGATTTCTGGGGGGAAACCTTGCGGTCCTTTTTCTTACCCAGTGGGGGATCCGGGGAATAGGGGCCGGCCTTCTCTGCCTTTTTCCCCAGAGCCTTTTTTATATTCCCGGCTGGTTTCTCTATTTTTTTGCTGTTCTGCAGATGAGCAGAAAGTCACTGGCTGGGGCAAAGAGGACCAGGGAGGATTATAAAGCTTATTTTTTCTTCCTTTCTATGGCCGGAGTGCTTCTTTTGCTGGGAATATGGTCAGAAAGTTATGTAAATCAAAAGATCCTGGCCTGGATCATAGAAAATCACCTGTGAGTTCACAAAAAATTTACAAATACATCTTCACCACATCTAGTGGAAAGTAAAAAGCCAGGTTTCGATATGTTGTGTGAAGTGTCAAAACATAGGGATTTATCAAAGGTTTTGTAAAATTTAGGGTTTGATTTTTTACCGGTTCTTGATATATAATCGAACTATGTTTACAGAAGGGAAAAGAAAGAATGAAGTGCGAGATAGAAGAATTTATTGATTATTTACATAATACCAGGGGCACTTCAAAAAATACAGAAGTTTCATACGAGCGTGATTTAAAAAAATTAGAAACGTATTTGACAGAGGGGGGATTCGAGACCGAGGAACAGATCACTTCCACGGTTTTGAATTCTTATGTTCTTTATATGGGACGGAAAAATTTTGCGGCTTCTTCTATTTCCAGGAGCATTGCGTCTATCCGTGCTTTTTTTCAGTATCTGACCCAGAAAAACGGTTGGAAGGAAAACCCGGCGGAGAAGCTGAAGGCACCGAAGATCGAGAAAAAACTGCCGGGGATCCTGACAGTAGAGGAGGTGGATCTGCTTCTTGCCCAGCCAAAGGGAAATACGGCTAAAGGAATCCGGGACAAAGCTATGCTGGAACTGCTGTATGCCACTGGTATCCGAGTGAGTGAGCTGATCAGTCTGAAAATAAAAGATATAAATCTGAAATTAGGGTATCTGACCTGCAGCGGTGGAGAAAGAGAGCGGGTGATCCCATTTGGAAGTGCTGCGAAACAGGCAGTGGAGAAATATCTGGATGTGGCCCGGGACCAGCTCCTGGGAGATCAGGACAGCGATTTCCTTTTCCTGAATTGTTCAGGAAAATCTATGAGCCGGCAGGGATTCTGGAAGGTACTGAAAGGGTATGCCGCTTCAGCGGGGATCCAGCAGGATATTACTCCACATACTCTCCGGCATTCCTTTGCGGCCCATCTGCTCCAGAATGGGGCAGATCTGAAAAGCGTCCAGGAAATGATGGGGCATTCCGACATTTCCTCTACTCAGATTTATATGAATATGAATATCCATAAGATCAGAGATGTGTATATGAAAGCACATCCAAGAAAATAAAAACTGTGGTATTAAATACATAGCAGGATATTCCTACAATTTTATGCGGATTTGTGGAGCACAGCTCTGAGAACATAGTCTCAAAGCCGTGCAGTCTGAGCAATAAATGTAGAAATATCCTGGATCTTGTATAATGCCACAGTTCTTTTTTGTTTTACGGTAGTAAAATATAAGCCCGCGGGCAATCCTAACACAATTCTGCAATGGTATAGAGAAGCTTTTCCGTATCTTCCCAGCCAAGACAGGGATCTGTAATAGATTTTCCATATATATGGTTAGGGCCGATCTTCTGAGAGCCTTCTACCAGGTAGCTTTCGATCATGACGCCTTTAACCAGCTTCTGGATATCTGAAGAGATCAGACGGCTGTGCAGAACTTCTTTGACAATACGGATCTGCTGTTCAAATTTCTTTCCGGAGTTAGAGTGATTAGCGTCAATGATCACTGCCGGATTCTGAAGGTCTCTTTTCTCATACATTTCCAGAAGCAGCTGCAGATCTTCATAGTGATAATTGGGAATGGTGTTGCCATGTTTGTTCACCGCTCCTCTCAGGATCGTATGGGTCAGGGGATTGCCTTCTGTCTTTACTTCCCAGCCTCTGGAGATGAAGTCATGTCCTCCCTGGGCAGCTACTACAGAGTTCAGCATAACAGAAAAGTCTCCGCTGGTAGGATTTTTCATACCTGCCGGAATGTCCAGCCCGCTGACCATCAGACGGTGTTCCTGGTTTTCTACAGAACGGGCTCCGATGGCTACATAGGAAAGCAGGTCGGAGAGATAGTGCCAGTTGTCAGGATAGAGCATTTCGTCAGCAGAAGTCAGACCGGTTTCAGATATGGAACGCATATGCATATGGCGGATAGCCAGAATGCCTGCCATAACATCCGGCTGGGCTTCCGGGTCCGGCTGGTGGAGCATACCCTTATACCCTTCACCGGTGGTCCTGGGTTTATTGGTATAGATCCGGGGTACCAGGACAAGACGGTCAGCCACCTTATCCTGGACTTTTGCCAGACGGTTGGTGTATTCACATACAGAATCTTCATTATCCGCAGAGCAGGGGCCTACGATCACCAGAAATTTGTCAGATTTTCCAGTGATCACATCCTGGATCAGGCGGTCTCTCTCTGCTTTTATTTTTTTCATTTCTTCGGACATAGGGGTCTGGGCCTTGATCTGGTCCGGAGAAGGAAGCTGTTTAACAAATGTAAAACTCATAGGATTCTCCTTTGTATCTTTAATAAATTAAGTCAGTTTAACAGAAAAATTATAATACAAGAACTCTCAGTTGTCGATACTTTTTCTTAGCACTCAGGAAAAGTATTCTCTTAAAAAGTAGAGAGAAAGTCCTGTTACCAGCAGTTCGCTGACGATCAGTCCCCACAGATATCCCTGGATGCCGTATTCCGGGATGATAAAGAAAACAAAGGCAATGCGGACGCCAAGTCCCAGTGTATTCAGGATGAATGACTGGTTGGCGGCGCCCAGGCCATTTAGGATCCCGCTTAAGGTTCCGGAGAGATACAGACAGGGACAGATAAATGCCAGTGTCTTGATAAAGGTAGCTGCAAATTCATTTTTAAAGAGGACCAGACCCAGAAAATCTCCGGCAAAAAAGAAAAAGGCAGTAGACAGAAAGCCCAGGATCAGACAGTATTTGGCAGAAAGAAAAATAGCCCGGCGGATGGCCTGATGATTGCCTACGGCCTGCTGTTCTGCCACGGAGGGGAGGAGGACTGTGGACACTGCGTTGGTGATAGCAGAAGGAAACAGGATCAGAGGAAGGGCCATACCGGTCAGGACTCCGTAGATAGACAGGGCCGAACCATTATCCAGCCCGTAAAGACGGAGATGACCGGGGATCAGCACAGATTCAATACTGTGAAGAATGTTTACAAGAAGCCGGCTGCAGGTAAGAGGAAAGGAAAAAGCAAGGATTTCTTTCATGTCCGTTCCCGGCGAGCGGAGATTTCTGAGGCGGTAGCCGGCTTTCCGATAATCCCAGAGGATCACCAGCAGGGAGAAGATCATAGAGACCAGTTCTCCTCCTACAAGACCTGCCACAGCCAGCATAGGGGTAATGGGCAGGCCCTGTTCTGTCAGGATCAGGAAGAGGCCGTAGGAGACCCCGACTCTGGCACATTGTTCCAGAAGCTGGGAGGCTGCAGGTATGGACATCTTCTTTTTGGCATAGTAGTATCCGTTGACACAGGAGTGGAGAGTTCCCATAGGAATGGAAAAGGCCATGAGTTTTAACAGGGAAGTACATCTTTCCTCTAAAAGAATATGGACAGCAAACCAGGAGGCGTTCTCATAAAGGATCAGAGAGACTATGAGAGCTACGGCAGTAGAGAGGGCTCCTGACAGAACAAAAATGTCCCTGGCGCCCTGTTCATTTTTCAAAGACGCCCTGGCAGCAGTAAACCGGGAGATCGCGGTCTGGATCCCCCCTACAGACAAAGCGAAGCAGAGCGTATGGATGGGAAAGATCAGCTGATAGATCCCCATGCCTTCTGCACCAATCGTCTGGGAGAGGAATATTCTATAGATAAAACCAATGATCTTGGTGATAAATCCCGCTCCTGTAAGAAGGAGGGTTCCCTTTAGAAGCACATACTTATTATCCATAAAAAAGTCCTTTTGCCTTTTCCATAATATATTCCCAAAATCCCCTTGACAGAACATGGGAAAGATGATATCCTACACCCAGATCAAAATCCTAGTAAAATAGTCGGAATTAAAAAGGGGCGATAACAGTGAAACTATCTACAAAAGGCAGATACGGACTGCGGGCCCTGATCGATCTGGCCCAGTATGGGGAACAGGAGGCAGTTTCTATTCAGAGTATTTCAGCAAGACAGCAGATTTCCGACAGCTATCTGGAACAGCTGGTAAGGAAGCTTAAGAAGGCCGGTCTGGTGACCAGTGTCCGGGGAGCCCAGGGAGGATATCGTCTGGCAAGACCGGCGGAGGAGATTTCCGTGGGAGATGTTCTCAGGGCTCTGGAAGGCAGTATCGAAGCTGTTTCCTGCCAGGAAGGGGAGAATCCCAGCTGTGTGGGGAAAGATCTGTGTGTTGCCAGATTTGTCTGGCAGAAAGTGAATAAAAGTATTCAGGAAACCGTAGACTCTATTATGATCAGCCAGCTGGTGGAAGAAAGCCGCAGGATCCAGGAAAATCAGAGATAGGAGAGGAAAGCGATGAAAACAAGAATTTATTTAGATAATGCAGCAACTACAAGAACGTCTCAGGAAGTAGTAGACGCCATGCTTCCTTATTTTACAGAAAGCTATGGAAATCCTTCCAGTATCTATGAACTGGGACAGAGAAGCAAGGAAGCCATTACCAAGGCCAGAGAGGAGATCGCTAAGGTCATCGGAGCAAAAACAGAAGAGATCTACTTTACGGCAGGCGGGTCTGAAGCGGATAACTGGGCTATCAAGGCTGCCTATGAAGCTTATAAGAACAAGGGAAATCATATCATTACCACAAAGATCGAACATCACGCCGTGCTCCACACCTGCCAGTATCTGGAAAAACAGGGAGCGAAAGTGACCTATCTGGATGTAGACGAAAACGGTCTTATCGATCTGGAACAGCTTCAGAAGGCCATTTCCCCGGAGACCATCCTGATCACCATTATGTTTGCCAACAATGAGATCGGTACCATCGAACCGGTCAAAGAAATCGGTATGATCGCAAAAGAACATGGTATTCTTTTCCATACAGATGCTGTTCAGGCTTTCGGTCAGGTGCCTATTGATGTGGACGAGATGAATATTGATATGTTAAGCTCCAGCGCCCATAAGATCAACGGCCCCAAAGGTATCGGTTGCCTCTACATCCGCAAAGGCGTGAAGATCCGTTCTTTTATCCACGGAGGCGCTCAGGAGAGAAAAAGAAGAGCAGGTACAGAGAATGTGCCGGGTATCGTAGGATACGGAGTGGCTGCCAGGATGGCGGCTGAAACTATGGAAGCCCGTACCAGGAAAGAGCAGGAACTGAGAGATTACTTCATCCGCCGGGTACTGGACGAAGTTCCTTATACACGGCTGAACGGAGATCCTGAGAAGCGTCTTCCAAATAACGCAAATTTCAGCTTCCGGTTCATCGAGGGAGAATCCCTTCTGATCATGCTGGATATGAAGGGGATCGCAGGTTCCAGCGGCTCTGCCTGTACATCAGGTTCCCTGGACCCGTCCCATGTACTTCTCGCCATCGGACTGCCTCATGAGATCGCCCATGGTTCTCTGAGACTGACCCTTGGAGCAGACACTACAAAAGAAGATCTGGATTACACCCTGGAGCAGATCAAGGAGATCGTGGCAAAGCTGAGAAATCTGTCTCCTTTATATGAGGATTTTATCAGGAAACAGCAAAAGGCAGAGAAGGAACAATAAATAGAGAATACAGAAAACCAATGGAATACGGAGGAAAGAGATATGTACAGTGAAAAAGTAATGGACCATTTTCAGAATCCAAGAAATGTAGGAGAACTTGAAAACCCCAGCGGAGTGGGAACTGTAGGAAACGCGAAATGCGGAGACATTATGAGGATCTATCTGGATATTGACGACAATCAGATCATCCGGGATTGTAAATTTAAAACTTTCGGCTGCGGCGCTGCAGTGGCCACCAGCAGTATGGCCACAGAACTGGTAAAGGGAAAGACCATACAGGAAGCCCTTCAGGTAACCAATAAAGCAGTGATGGAAGCCCTGGACGGCCTGCCTCCGGTGAAGGTCCACTGTTCGCTGCTGGCAGAAGAAGCGATCCATGCGGCTCTGTGGGATTATGCAGAGAAAAACGGGATCAAGATCGAAGGCCTTTCCAAGCCGAAATCAGATATCCATGAAGGGGAAGAGGAAGAAGAGGAAGATTACTGATGGAAAAAAAGAAGGTAGTGGTAGGGCTGTCCGGAGGCGTGGATTCCTCGGTGGCGGCCTATCTGCTGAAGAAGCAGGGGTATGAGGTGATTGGTGTCACCATGCAGATCTGGCAGGAGGAAGAACCGGAATTTCAGGAAGAAAACGGAGGCTGCTGCGGACTGAGCGCTGTAGATGATGCCAGAAGGGTGGCCGCAAAACTGGAAATCCCTTATTATGTCATGAATTTCCGTAAAGAATTTAAGGAAAATGTTATCGACTACTTTATCCGGGAGTATCGGGAAGGCAGGACGCCAAATCCCTGTATTGCCTGCAACCGGTATGTAAAGTGGGAAGCCCTTCTGAAAAGAAGCCTGGATATTGGAGCAGATTATATTGCCACAGGTCATTATGCACGGGTGGAGAGACTGGAAAACGGCCGTTATGCCATCCGGAATTCTGTAACAGCCAGAAAGGATCAGACCTATGCCCTGTACAACCTGACACAGGAACAGCTGGCGCATACTCTGATGCCTGTAGGGGAATATACAAAAGAGGAGATCCGCCAGATCGCCCAGGAAGCCGGGATCCCGGTAGCCCACAAAAAAGACAGTCAGGAGATCTGCTTTGTGCCGGATAAGGATTATGCCGGTTTTATTGAAAAAAGCACCGGGGAAAAAATCCCCACAGGAAATTATGTAAAAGCAGATGGAACTGTGCTGGGAAAGCATAAAGGTATTATCCACTACACCATCGGCCAGAGGAAAGGTCTGAATCTTTCCATGGGACATCCTGTCTTTGTAACGGAGATCAGACCCGGGACTAATGAAGTAGTCATCGGGGAAAACGAAGAGCTGTTTGTAAAAAGCCTGGTCTGTGACCGGATGAACTATATGGCTATGGAAGAGATCCGGGAAGGAGAAGTCCTTACAGGAAAGATACGGTATAATCATCCTGGAGCTCCCTGTACTCTGAAAAAGCTGGAAAATGGCCGGGTACAGGTGGATTTTCTGGAGCCTCAGAGAGCAGTTACACCCGGACAGGCATTAGTGCTGTATCAGGGGGAGTATGTTGCCGGAGGCGGTATTATACTTGGACCGGTAAAAGAAAAATAGAAGAAAACACATGAGATAGTTTTAAAAATTGGGTGCTGCCGCATTAATCAGAAACAGGAATATTTATACATTTTACTCCCGCGGGTAATGAGCCGATCGGACATGCTGCCATGTCCATTTAGCGATAAATCCGCGTAAAATGTATAGATATTCCTGATTTTTCTATTCTGAATTGTAAGGCCCTTACAGACTTAGAAACTCCGGTTTCCTTTCTTTGAAGATAGTGTAATACCGGAAACCGCAGGCTTTCAGGATCTCGCCGGTTTCCCTGAAATTGTAGGCAATATGTTCCGGTGCATGAGCGTCTGAGCCCAGGGTCAGGATCTCCCCTCCCAGCTCCCGATAGCGGGCAAGGATCTTTTCTGTGGGATTGGGATGGCCCAGGCCATATTTAAATCCCGCAGTGTTGCATTCCAGGCCGATCTGCTTTTCGATAAGGGTTTTCAGGACCTCATCCAGGATATCCTGATATTTTTCATAAGTATAATCCCGGTTCTGATTGGGGCCGTACCGTACCACATAATCAATATGGCCGCAGGTATCAAAGCAGGAAAAAGTCTTCAGATTTTCCAGAAGGACTTCAAAATACCGGTGATAAGCTTCATACTCTGTCCTTCCCTGGAAAAATGTTTTTTCGTAGGGATCCATATGATCGGCTACATGGGTGGAGCCGATGAGAAAATCAAAGGGAGCAGAAGCGGCGATCCGGGGGATCTCTTTGGTCAGATGAGGCTGAAGCCCCAGTTCCAGTCCGAAATAAATCTGGATACGGTCCTGATAGGATCCTTTCAGCTCCATAAGTTTTTCCTGGTAGGCAGGTATATCCAGATCAAAGGAACAGTCCCCGTCAGGAAAATCAGGGTCCAGATGTTCTGTAAAGCACATAGCGGGAAGACCCAGACGGATCCCCTGCCGTATCATTTCCTCCATAGGTGTCTTGCTGTCCCCGGAGAAAGAGGAATGAAGATGATAATCACAATACATAGAAGCAACTCCTTTTCTGTAAATAGTGTTACCCTCAGTGTACAAGGGTAACATGGATATAAGCATTATAAGGGAAGTTTCCTGCTTCTAGCAAGAGGCAGGGTGTAAAATCAGAGTTAAAATGCATAGGAATTGTGAAATTAGGGTTGAATTTTTGGACGAAAACGAGTACAATATGGACAAGGTTGATGTTTCTTTAACAATGTTGTATACAAGAGTTAAAGAACTCACAGAAAATCAATCACTTTTAGGAGGAATGAAAATCATGGCAGTAAAAGTAGCAATCAATGGTTTCGGACGTATTGGACGTCTTGCATTCAGACAGATGTTTGGAGCAGAAGGATTTGAGATCGTTGCAATCAACGATTTAACATCTCCAAAGATGTTAGCTCACTTACTGAAATATGACTCTACACAGGGAAGATACGCTTTAGCTGACAAAGTAACAGCTGGAGAAGATTCTATCACTGTTGATGGAAAAGAAATCAAAATCTATGCAATGGCTAACGCAGCTGAACTTCCTTGGGGAGAAATCGGCGTAGACGTTGTTCTGGAGTGTACAGGATTCTATACATCCAAAGCAAAAGCACAGGCTCATATCGATGCCGGCGCTAAGAAAGTTGTTATTTCCGCTCCTGCTGGAAATGACCTGCCAACAATCGTTTACAATGTAAACCATGAAACATTAACAGAAAATGACAACATCATTTCCGCAGCTTCCTGTACAACAAACTGCCTGGCACCTATGGCTAAAGCATTAAATGACTTAGCTGAGATCCAGTCCGGTATTATGTGTACAATCCACGCTTACACAGGCGATCAGATGACTCTGGACGGACCACAGAGAAAAGGCGATCTGAGAAGATCCCGTGCAGCTGCTGTTAACATCGTTCCAAACAGCACAGGTGCTGCAAAAGCTATCGGATTAGTTATTCCTGAATTAAACGGAAAACTGATCGGTTCCGCACAGCGTGTTCCTACTCCTACAGGTTCCACAACTATCTTAACAGCAGTTGTTAAAGGAAATGTTACAAAAGAGCAGATCAACGACGCTATGAAAGCTGCAGCTACAGAGTCCTTCGGATACAACGAAGACGAGATCGTATCCAGCGATATCGTTGGTATGACATACGGTTCTCTGTTCGATGCTACACAGACAATGGTTCTGCCTCTGGACAACGGAACAACAGAAGTTCAGGTTGTATCATGGTATGACAACGAGAACTCCTACACAAGCCAGATGGTTAGAACAATCAAATACTTCGGTAAATTATTAAACAAATAATA
>DXIQ01000102.1 GCA_019112785.1 Candidatus Blautia stercorigallinarum | reverse complement strand
TGCCATAGGAATTTTGCCCATTTTCAAGGCAGACGAAAGAGGCGTACTGGACGTACGCCGACTGAGGATAACGCCGAAAATGAACAAAATTACATGGCAGAGGCGTTTGGTCCCTTGTACACTGAGGGTATACATTAAAGATAGTTTTCCCAAAAACAAAAGTTCACAGAATTTTCACTTGTTTTATTTGCTATATGTGTTATAATACCTTTGTAACAAGGAAATGACCTTGACAACACCTGTTTGTAAAAGATGCAAAGAAGGCTGTCGGGCAATCAGATTTTTGGAGGAAAAGATAAATGAATACTTTAAAAGCTGAAAAAAGAGACATGGCCATCAAAGCAAAAAAATTAAGACGTGAGGGATATGTTACCGGTAATGTATTCGGTAAAGAGATTGAAGGCTCTATCCCTATTAAGATTGAAAAAACCGCAGTAGACCGTCTGCTGAAGACCAGCAACAAAGGAAGTCAGATCATGCTGGACGTAGACGGACAGCCTATGGATGTGCTGATCAAAGAGGTTGACTTTAACCCGTTAAAAGGACAGGTAGATGAAATCGATTTCCAGGCTCTGGTAAAAGGCGAAAAAGTACATTCTGTAGCCGAAGTTGTTCTGGTAAATCATGATAAAGTTATGAGCGGCGTACTCCAGCTTCTTCTGGAAGAAATTTCATACAGAGCTCTTCCCGGCGACCTGGTAGAGAAAGTTTCCATTGATGTAGGCGACTTAAAGGTTGGGGAATCTATTAAAGTAGGTGACCTGGATATTGCCAAGAATGAAAACATCGATCTGCTTACCGATCCGGAAGCTATCGTAGTAACTGTATCTGAGTCCCACAATGATATACCGGAGGACGACAGTGAAGATGCTGATTCCGCTGAAGCCTGAAAAGGGCAAAAAGGCTGAGAAAGACGTTTGACATTTTATAGAATGTTTATTATCATTGCACACCTTAAATTAAAACCTCCCAGGATCTTTTGATAAGTTCAAAGATCCTGGGAGGTTTTTCTTAGAAAATATCCAGACGATTATTTTGCCGATAACTCTCTGCTTCCTGGATCATGGGTAAAAGAGAGGTTAATTTGTCTTTGGGATCCAGGGAATTCGCTAAGAGGAAACCAAAGAAGATAAATCCTCTGTATTTTCCGTATTCATTCATGCAGCGCCGTACCTCTTCACGTATCTGTTCTTCTGTGGCATCTGTACGGCCAGGTGCGCCATTTGTATTGTAACCGCCGCAAATGCAGATCTTATTTCCATATTTGGTAAGAATTTCCGGAATATCATTCGTCGGCTGTACAGAACTCCATGCCGCTACACCAGTATCGATAAAGTCTTCTATCAATGCTTCGGCTTTTCCGCAGGTGTGCTGCACAGGGATCATGCCGTAATCTTTTACCGCTTTATATAACTTGGCATGAAGAGGCTTTATCAGGCTGCGATAAGTATCCGGCGCCATGAATGTACATTGTTCGGTAGCAATATCATCATAATTGGTGAAAATATCTGCATGATAATACTTTTTCACATATTCCAGGGTGTCGATTTTATAGTCCGTTACTGCGTCCATAAAATCATAGCAGGCCTCAGGTTCCAAAGCCAGCGCCATAAGAGCTTCTTCAAATCCCATCATGGCAGCAAGCCTTTCAAAAGGTCCGTTTCCGCTTCCGAATTCTACACACTGCACTTCCGGATTTCCCATAGAAAGCTCCATTTTCGCCTGAGCTTCCCAGTCAAATTTATGAATTTCCGGAAACTTCACCAGCTTTTTCCAGTCAACAATAGTTTCCGAGTCCAGAATGAACTCTCCCGGAGCGGGAATGGGCGCTCCTCCGCCAGATTGGGGAGTTACCCAGTGAACCTGAAAACCATCATATCCTCCTCCCGCAGGGCCTTTTTCAAATGCAGGACCGTTTCCGGCACCAAAACCTGCCATGATACAGTCATTTAAAGAACATGGAATAAACTCATAGGTTTCTCCCTTTAATGCCGCCAGATAATTTTCTTTAGGTGTCATATTCATAATTACCCTCCATTTATACAATATATTTAATTGTTCACAGATATCTGTTTGTAAATCTATTGTATTCTCAGCATTTCTTTCTGTAAATTGGGCAAAAATATTGACTTTTTATATTGTTATTATACAATATGTACAAAAGTAGTGTTAGGAGGATTTGCCCATGCAGCTCCCTGCATCTTATTTATTGAATTATATAAAACAATATCTGGACGATGAGATTTCTTTGGACGAGGCAGATGATTTTCTGGTTGATCCCCCGTCTTTTTATCAGGGCGAACGCCATCTTCGTTCTCATACCATGTATCTTGCTTCCGGAGATGAGGTAGTGTCAAATCTGCTTATGGATCTGGGAGCCTTTCTGCTTTACACCGGAAAAGCGGCATTCAAAGCCACAATCCATGTATATCATATCCGGGAAGGCGTCAATCTTTTCTTTCTCAGCAATGTACTTCAGAATCTTTTCCTGCAAATGGAAAACTGGGAACGCAGTCTGGCAGATCTGGTCCTTGAAAACGGAACACTAAACGATCTGCTGCACCTGGCTGCAGCTCCCTTTCAGAATCCTCTGGGAATCATGAATACTGAATTTCAGATTATTGCAGAATATGGCTGTGAACCATATTCCAGTGAAGACAAAGAAACTAACTCTCCATATTTACGTCCTGAGACGGTGAACTTTCTGAAAAGTGATGAATTGTATGCAGCGGTGGAGGATTACCAAAAGCCTTTTCTGTTCCCGGCAGGTTCTCTGTCCCGTTCCTTTTTGTGTATTAATCTTTTTTACAGAGATGCTTTTGTTGGAAGACTTAGTATGATGGAATGGAAAAATAAAATCCAGCCCTGGCACAGTTATTTTTTGGAACTTATCAGAAAATATGTGATGCCCCTTTATATAAGGGAGCTATCCCAGTCGGAGACACAGAATAAGCTGCACCGCCTTTTTGGAGAATTGCTGAAAGGAGGGGATCTTTCCTGGGAAGAGCTGGATTCCCTGGTTCAGGTATTAAATCGGTCAGATGAAGGACAATATATGTGCGTGTGTATTCATCCCAGTGAAGCAGACTTTGAAAATAACACCCTAGAGTATTTTGCACGTAAACTGGAGGATGAACTGCCATGTACTCTATGTATCGCTTTTGACAATGAAATAGGTCTTTTGGGAAATATGGCGGCATACGCCGGAGGCAAACAGGAATTTGAAGAACGTCTTGTGTATTTTTTAAGGGATTCTAATTTTCGCGCGGGCACAGGGAGAGTTTTTACAAATCTGGCGGACGCACCTTTTTCTTACCGTCAGGCTGCTATTGCCCTTGACTATGGAATGGGCAAAAATCCCTACATATGGAAACATGAGTTTGACCAATATGTACTTTCTTATCTGGTAGATTACTGCCTGAAAGAATTTCCGTCCAGTTTTTTATGTGCCCCGGGACTTCTCACTTTAAAACAGCGGGATCAGGAAACAGGATCTGATCTGTATCATACTTTGAAGGTTTATATTGAAAATGGGAAAAATGCCGTACAGACTGCCAGAAAGCTGTCTATTCACAGAGGAACCCTTATCTACCGCCTGGAAAAGATCACAGAGCTGACGGGGATCGATCTGGACTCCTGGCAGGAATTAATGTATTTATCTCTCTCTTATTTGCTGGCGGATCATGATATTTCCAGCTGAAAATGGAGGTAGCGCCCTGACAGTGATCCTACCTCCACTTTCTGATTTTCGCCTTTGCTATATCTCCTCTTTCTGCTTCCATGCCTTGATCTCTTCCAGCCGTTCCTTCACTTTTTTCTCTTCTCCCTGGGTAGTGGGCCGGTAGTAGACTCTGTCTTTCAGACTGTCCGGCATGCACTGCATATGAGTCAGCTTCTCTTCTGTATTATGGGCATATTCGTAGCCCTTTCCGTAGTCCAGCTCCTTCATCAGCTTTGTGGGAGCGTTCCGAAGGACCAGGGGAACCGGCTCCGCTTTCTTATTCTTTACATCCGCCTTACCGGCCTCACAGGCTCTGTACAGGGCGTTGGATTTCGGCGCCATGGACAGATACACCACTGCATGAGTCAGATGGACGTCGCACTCCGGCATTCCCAGGAAATGACATGCCTGGTAGACAGACACTGCCAGAGGAAGGGCATGGCTGTCTGCCATTCCGATATCCTCACTGGCAAACCGGATCAGCCGTCTTGCAATATAGAGAGGATCTTCCCCGCCCTCCAGCATCCGGCACATCCAATACACCGCCGCATCCGGATCGCTGTTGCGCATAGATTTATGTAAAGCAGATATCAGGTTATAATGCTCTTCACCGGTCTTATCATATAGAAGAGATCTGCGGCTGACACACTGTTCCAGTCCCTGGTCTGTGACCAGGATTCCCTCCGGGCTGATCTCTCCGTTGAGCACTGCCATTTCCAGGGTATTCAGCGCCGTTCTGGCGTCTCCGTTGGCAAACTCCGCTATGGCTGTAAGCTGTTCCCCGGTGATCTTTACATGCTGGTTTCCAAATCCTTTTGGGCTTTCCAGGGCATGGTTTAAAAGCTTCAGCAGATCCTTTACTTCCAGAGCCTTCAGCACAAATACCTTACACCTGGAAAGGAGGGCGGAATTTACCTCAAAAGAAGGATTCTCAGTGGTAGCACCGATGAGGATGATACTGCCTTTTTCTACGAATGGAAGAAAGGCATCCTGCTGGGCTTTGTTAAAACGGTGGATCTCGTCTACAAAAAGTACGGTCCGCTGTCCCATCCTCCGGGCAAGCTCCGCCTGATTCATGACCTCCCGGATTTCCTTAATACCGCTGGTCACTGCGCTGAAATTAATAAACTGAGCCTTTGTCCTCCCGGCAATAATACTGGCTAAAGTAGTCTTACCCACCCCGGGAGGTCCCCAGAAGATCATGGAAGAAATCTGGTCTTTTTCAATAAGCTGTCTAAGGATCTTTCCTTTTCCCAGCAGATGCTCCTGTCCTGCAAAATCCTCCAGAGAATCCGGCCGCAGTCTGGTGGCAAGGGGCGCGGATTGTCCTCTGTCGTCAAATAGTGACATTTGTTCCATTTAATCATCTCCCATTTTCCTGTTTTTCTATCCTGTTTTTTATTATAACAGTTTTTCATTTCTCTACAACCGAAGGCATTTCCTTTTTCTGTGATATCTGCCGGAATCTTTCCCGGCTTCTCAATATTTTTTATTCAAAAACCGGATTGAACCCAAAAGGCGAAAGAATTATAATGGGGAATAAGTCAAAAGGAGGAAGATATTCATGGAAGAACAAAAGACGCAGAATTCTCCTGCTGCAAAAAATACTTTTCTGGAATGTGAACGTGACATTGTTTTCATTCTGATGATGCTGGTTGCCGGATATTTCGGCGCCTTTACCTATTCTATAAGAGGAGGGGTTTTCTGTAATGCCCAGACAGGAAACTTTGTCCTTCTGGCAATGGCTCTGGGAAACGGCCGGTGGTTCCACGCCCTGTACTTTTTCATTCCTATCACAGCCTACTGTGTGGGAACCATGCTCTCAGAAGTCCTTCCCGGCTATGTAAAAAAGAGCCATCTGATACGTTGGGATACCCTGCTGATCCTTATTGAAATCCTTGTGGTGATCTTTCTTGGTTTTCTGCCGGAAAGCGCTCCGGTTCAGATCACCCAGGTGCTGATCAACTTCATCTGCTCCATGCAGTACAATACCTTCCGCCAGGCAGAAGGTATTCCAATGGCCACCACCTTCTGTACCAATCACATCCGGCAGGTGGGAATCGCTCTTACAAAATCTATCCGCCATCCCCAGGAACGGCCTTCCCATCTTCAGAGGCTGCGGACCCATGCAGTCATGCTGATCTCCTTTGTTTTCGGCGGCGTAGTCTCTACTTTCCTCTGTCGTTTTCTTCTTGGAAAAGCCATCTGGTTTTCGCTCATACCTCTGGGATTTGTCCTGGCAGATCTCCTCTATGCAGATCTGGTAAAAGAAAAAGGGCGGCTGGATCAGATACCCAGAGGACATTAAAAAACTTGTTTACTATAACGTCCGGTCACATTTTCCGCAGTCTGCGCAGCCGTTGCAGGTCAGCCGGCTGGCGCATTCCCGGCAGGTAACCGGGTGATAATGTGGGATATAGAGATCTTCTTTGGGGATCTCATATCCCCATTCGTCTGTCAGATGAAAACATATCTCTTTTCCCTGATGATTCAGTCCCGAGCGAAAAGCCTGCTGGGACTGGATCTTTTTATTAGGAATACGGTATTTTTTCCCATTCTTTATAAAACAGGTCCCTGTCTCGATAAAATTAAAAGTAACATCATATTCCCGGCACTGATCATACAGAAGCTTTACCCACTCATAATGGCAGGGACGGGAGCCGTCGTAATTTTCCCCTCCGCACAGCACCTGTTCAATCTGGCCCTCAGGCAGATATTTTCCGATATCCACAGGGCCTATCAGAGGAGCGGTCATGATTCCTTTATGTTTAAAAGGCAGTTCAAAGAGGATAGGGATCCTCTCATCTGCCCGTTTCTGATTCTCACAGGTCACGTTAAAGAAGACATTTTCCCACCCGGTCCCCCAGTCATAAGGCAGACAGGAAGCCACTCTCTGGGGCCGTTTTGTCAGCAGAAAAAACTTCACGTCTTTTCTCTGGCGCATCACTGCCCAGGCCTCCTCTCTCCAGGTATCTGCTTCTTCCAGGAAGAAGTCCGAAGTCATACACACCCGGATCATCTCTCCGCTTTTTATCTTATACTGCCCCTGACGGTTCTTGGACAGGGGGTAACGGAAGCCGTTTTTGGTCTTGTATATGCGGCTTCCATCCTGATCCCGCATCCTGTCCAGAAAATACATATAGCAGTTTTCGCAACCCTCAGAACATTTCTTACAGCCGTGCCAGGGATTCCAGATGTCATGCATGGTCCTCACCTTCTTTCTGCGGTCTTAAAGATTCCGGAATATATTGTCGCTTCTTATCCATTTCTTGCCTCTTCTAGTGTCCGCTCCACCATTTCATCCAGGAATCCCACCAGGAGGAAGCGCTTCCTCCGCTGTTATTATCATTTCTGTTTCCGCTGCTTCCATTACTGTCTTCGTCCCCGTCCTGCCGTTTATTCCACCCGGAAAACAGAGAGGGTCTGTGTTCTGTACAGGTTTCCCGGGGCATATTGTCCTGGTCAAAATATTCATAGATCCGGGTACAGCCCCTGCCTGCCAGAAGTCCTGACTCTGCGCAGACGGCTGTTCTTTCTACTGTGGAAGGCTGTTCAAAGTCTCTGTCCGGCAGGTCTTCATGGATCCGGTTCATAACATTTCTCCAAAGTGTCCGGTGAAAAGTCCGGTGAGACTGGGGAAGATCCTGGGGATCATCATATCCTGCCCAGATGGCCGCCGTATAATAAGGAGTAAAGCCGGCGAAAGTCAGATCCCGGTAATCATTAGCCGTTCCCGTCTTTCCCGCCTCATGCATATCTTCCAGTGCAAAGCCGGTCCCGGTACCCTGGGAAACCACATCTTCCATCGCGCTGGTAAGAAGGAAAGCTGTACTCTCTTTGAACACTCTCTGCCCCTGGATGTCATTACTCAGGATCACTTTTCCATCCTGGTCCGTAACCTCTGTATAGAAAACAGGCTCTCTGTAAATTCCTCCATCGGCAATAGCTGCGTAGGCGGCGGTCAGTTCCAGATTGCTCACACCATTGGTGATCCCGCCCAGGGCCAGAGGCTGTATCTCGTCTCTTTCCTCATCCAGAGTAGTAAATCCCAGCTTCTGAAGATAGGAAAATCCCTCTGCCGGTGTGATATCTGTAAGAACTTTTACTGCCGGTATATTATAAGAGTTCCGGATAGCCTGGCGCACAGATACTGAACCATGATACTGGTTATCTGAATTGCGCAGGGGCGTACCGTCTTCATAGGAATATTCCTCATCCTGGATATGGGTAGCCAGGGTAATATCCCCCTCCTCCAGAGCCGGTCCATATGCGGATAAAATCTTAAAAGTAGATCCCGGCTGACGATAGGTATCGGAGGCCCGGTTCAGAGTCAGACTGGCCTCTTTTTCCCCTCTGCCTCCTACAATACCGAGAACATATCCGGTACTCTGGTCCATAATCGTCATAGCCGCCTGAGGCTGAGGGATAAGATCCAGCCGCTCGGCGATAATCTCATCTTCTGATCCCAGTATGGCTTCCTTATACCGGTCTGCATATCCCTGAGCCTCCGCCCGGGTGTCGAAAAGGGCCGGCATTTCTTCTCCCTTTTCCCGGAAATAGGCTTCCATCATCTCCCGGCTGTAGTTTTCCTGACTGCCGTCTCCATGTTCCACTGTCAGCGCCCAGTCCAGATCAAACCGGACATAATCCGGATAATTGTCTTCATCTTCAAATTCTTCTTCCATGATCTCCTGGATCCGGGTATCCTGGGTGCTGTATATCTGAAGGCCCCCGCTGTATATGGCATTAGATGCCTGGGTCTGGGTATATCCTTTTTTCTCAACTAAATCTTCCTGAACCTGGCTGATCAGTTCATCTATAAAATAAGAGTATGTGCTGGTCTGTCCCTGAACATTGCTATTATTGCCGATCCTGGAGTAGACGTCATCTTCCAGAGCCTCATTCATTTCTTCTTGGGTGATCCACCCCTGCGCTCTCATGTAGCGCAGTACAGTCTCCCTTCTTTTGGCATTTTCTTCAGGATTCTGCCTGGGATCCCATTTTGTAGGATTCTGAGGGATCGCCGCCAGTACCGCACATTCTGAAAGAGTCAGATCCCGGCTGTCCTTTCCAAAATAAGTCCGGGCCGCAGTCTGGATCCCGTAGGCCCCTGATCCGAAATTCACGGTATTTAAATATTCCTCCAGGATCACACTTTTCGCATCCAGTCCCTGCTCTGTAAGATATTCCTCCAGCTCCACCGCAAGCTGCTGCTCCTGTATCTTCCGCCGTACAGACTGGAAAAAATTTTCATCTGTCCAGTCTGTAAACACATTGTTTTTGATCAGCTGCTGGGTAATGGTGCTGGCCCCTTCCGTCTCCTGAAATCCGGAAGTCACAGTTACTGCTGCCGCCCGCAGGATTCCCCGTGGATCGATGCCATGATGCTCATAAAATCTGGAGTCCTCGATAGCTACAATAGCATGCTGCATATCTTCCGGTATATCTTCTATAGACACATGGATCCGGTTGCTCTGAGCCTCATTGATCTGCTGTATCTGGTTTCCCTCTGCATCATAGACAAAACTTGCATACTTCCCAGGACCGATATTTATCTCCGAAACGTCAGGAGTATCTGCCACGATCCCGCGGTAAACGCCCGCTCCCAGACACAGACCGAGACAGCCTGCGGCCAGAAAGCTGAAAAATACAGCCTTTATCCCCAGAACAATTTTCTTTCTTCTTCGAAGCCCCGGCTCCTTAGGCAGCTGGTCCAACTTCCGACGAACACTTTTCTCCCCGTAATGCTGATTTAAATCCATTTGGTTCTCCCCTTATACTGCAAATGAACCCTTTAGTAGCAATAGTAGTATATCATAAGTTTTTCAGGATTCTGTGAAAGTTTCAGAAATATTTTCTAATACTTTCTGATCAGCCAGAAGTAACTCGCTGCCAGAAGCAGTGCCGCACCGCTCCAGGCGCTGATCTCTGCATAAAAAATCCCGGTCTGGCCGATGAAAAGGGGCAGCACCATGGCTGCGCCTACCCGCATGAAAAATTCCACGATCCCGCTGGCCATGGGAATGACTGTATTGCCCAGCCCCTGGATTGCTGAGCGGAATACATACAACAGATACAGTACCACCAGAAATACTGCCATAAGAAACAGGTAGTGATAAGCGATATCCAGCACCTGCTCAGCCTCCCGGGGATCTCCCGATACGAACAGGGAAAGTATGGCTCTTCCTCCGGTGATCATAACCAGGCCGATAGCCAGGGCAGTGAAAACCGCCATGACCCCTCCGCTTTTTACACCGGCTTTGATCCTGGGTATATTTCCTGCTCCCAGGTTCTGACCCACGTACGTAGTGATCGCATATCCGTAGGAAATCGCCGCCAGTTCCAGTACTCCGTAAAGTTTATTGGCCGCAGTAAATCCGGCCACAAAAAGAAAGCCGTATCCATTTACCACATACTGTACCACCAGGCCGCCTACAGATATGATGATATTCTGAAACGCCAGAGGTGCTCCAAGCCCGGCCAGCTGTGCAAAAAGCCCTGTTTCCATCTGGAAGTCTTCTCTGGAAATCCTTACCGCCTCGATCTTTCTTAAGACCATAAAGCAGTACAGGGCAGAAAATCCCTGGGCGATCACCGTAGCTCCCGCGGCTCCGGCCACTCCCCAGCCAAATCCGGCCACAAAAAGAAGATCCAGTCCTACGTTGATCACCGCTGCAACGATCATGGCGATCAGCGGAGAACGTCCGTTTCCCAGCGCCCGCAGGATAGAAGCAAAAGTATTATAGGCTGCAATCACCGGGATCCCGCAGAATATGATCCTGATATAAGTCACAGACATGTCCATAACATCTGAAGGGGTATTGAGAAACGTCAGTAAAGGAACGGCTCCTGCCTGACTGACCGCCAATACAGCTACAGCGATCACCGCCATTAAGGTATAACTGCCGGCCACTGTCCGCCTCAGCTCTTTTGCCTTACCTGCTCCATAATTCTGGGATGTCAGTATGGAAAATCCCTGGGCGCCGCCTGAAACAATCCCCTGGACCATCCAGATGATCCAGTCGGCAGCTCCCACTGCGGCCAGAGCCTTTACCCCTACGATCTGGCCTACCACCATAGCATCTACCATAGTATAAAACTGCTGAAAAACATTCCCTGCCATCAAGGGCAGGGCAAAAAACAAGATCAGTTTTCCCGGAGAACCGGAAGTCATATTTTTAACATTGCCGGACATACATAGTTCCTTTCACATCATCTTTATCTTTTGCCAGTTATCTGATTCTGCAAAATTCCCTCTATACAGATCGGAAATATTTGCCTTTTCCTAAACTGCAATTCTTATAACGCTATTATATCCAATGTATTTCCGAAAAACAATGATGTTTACAAAAACAGGAGCCGTCGCATGAAGCTCAGGAATATATCAATATTCCTGACATATGTTCCATGCAACAGCTCCCGAATCATATCAGTTATGCTGTCATTTTTATATTTTCAGATACCTGCGGATATCTTATTCTACATCTTTCGGTGCATCCAGATTTTCTTCTCCTGGTACAAAAAAGGTGCTTACAGGATCTTCCTGAAATGCACCTCTTTGTACCGTTGTTTATGAATAGTGGAATAAAAGAAAAGCGCCCTGACCGCTGTCCAGAGCACCTTTGCTTTTATGTGTTGTAGTTTACTCTTAATAATTTTGTTTTGTCAATAAAATTTGTATACTTTTTTTATTTTTGTTAACTATTTCTGTTTTTCAGTAATATTTCATAGAATTTTTTCTATTTTTATTAACTCCTGATGTTCAGATCAATATACGGATTTCCCCTGCTGCCAGTTTTTCCCTGCTCCCATCTTCATATTCCACTTCCAGCCGACAGTCCTGATCTATATCTACAGCTTTTGCCTTTCTGGGGCCTTCCGGGAGCAGCACCTGGATATCTTTTCCAAGTACCAGACTTCGATCTCTGTATTCCCGGACATGATCCTGTTCCGTCTTTCCTCTGTAAAGCTCCATAAAAGCGTTTAAAAATCCTGCTGCCAGCCGGTTTTTCCCGTCGCTTTTTTTCTCCTGAAAAACCGCTCCGGCCGTTTTTTCCAGTTCCCGGGGAAATCCGCCCCGGGGAGGATAAACATTGATCCCGACCCCCAGGATCACATATTCCAGGCTGCCTTTTTCCAGGCTGACAGCACCTTCTGTAAGGATCCCGCAAACCTTCTTATCTTCTATATAAACATCATTTACCCATTTGATCTGTGCTTTCTTCTGAGAAACCATCTCTATCGCCCGGCAGGCAGCTACCGCCGCCATAGTTGTAAATTTCACAGCCACGGCAGGAGAACAGTTTTCAGGTCTCAAAAGGAGGCTCATGTAAATCCCTGTATCGGCAGGAGAATAAAAGCTCCTGCCTGTCCTTCCCCTTCCTCCGGTCTGCTCCCCGGACAGAACTGTAAAACCCTCTTTCTGTCCTTCCAGGGCCTTTTCCCGCAGATAGTCGTTGGTAGATCCCACGGTAGGCAAAATATCTATCTCTATGGAGGAACAGACAGGCTCCAGATATTTTTCCACTCCCTGAGAAGAAAGAATATCTGTATCTGCAGAAAGGCAATATCCTTTGTTAGGGACTGCGTCGATCTCATATCCATCTTTGCGCAGACTGTTTACCGCTTTCCACACAGCAGTCCTGGAAATAGAAAGTCTTGCGGCCAGTTCCTCTCCGGAAAAATAGACTCCTTTATTCTTTTCAAAAAAATCCAGAAGCTTTTCTCTGGTCCTCATATTCTTGCCTCCAATTACAATAAAACTACGGACTGCTGGCAGTCCATGGGACTATGCTTTGAGACTGTTCCTACAGTCTATGAAAGCCCTGCGGATTACTCCGTGCTCCGCACTCCCGTAATCCTGATCCAGCATTCACAATCCGGCCTGACGGCCTCCTTGTTCATGCTGGTTAGCGTCTCTAAAGCATAGTCCCATCGGACTCAAGCAGTCCATGGGACTATGCTTTGAGACTGGGCTTTCATAGCAAATTTACCCCTATCATTATAAGTCCCAGGATTACCAGTACGGCTCCGGTCACACGGTTCAGAGTAATAGGCTCTGCTTTGTTTGCGAAGCGGGCTGCGATCTCTGCCCAGATCAGGGTAAAGATGATGCAAAGTACCAGGCAACTTATGTCCGGCATCCCTCCGATAGTAAAATGGCTGACTGCTCCGGTAAAAGCTGTAAAAGTCATAATAAAAACGCTGGTCCCCACAGCGGTTTTCAGTTCATAGCCCAGAACAGAGGTCAGGATCAGCAGCATCATCATTCCCCCGCCGGCGCCTACAAAGCCACAGATGAAGCCGATAACAATACCACAGACAACGGACTGGATCACCCGGACCTTTCTGCTGACTCCATTCATGAGTTCTTTGGTGGTCATAACTGGTTTTGCAATAAATTTCACACCCAGAAGTAAAGTCATGATCACGGAAAAGCTCCCCATAGTGCTGTCCGGCATAAGGCTTGCCAGCCAGCTTCCCACCATGGTCATAACAAGGACAGCAGCCATCATGATCAGGCCGTTGCGGATGTCCAGGTTTTTATTCTTCCCGTAGGTATAAGCGCTGGCGGCACTGGCAAGGACATCGCTGGCAAGGGCGATCCCCACTGCCTGGTAGGCCGGCATTCCCAGGAAAGTGATCAGCATGGGACTGATCACAGCGGCAGCGCTCATCCCTGCAAAGCCGGTTCCCAGACCTGCTCCCATTCCTGCAATAAAACAGACAATGATCTCTAACAAAATTCTCATCCCTTTATCGTAAATAGTCATAGGATCTTCCCGGATCCCTGGGATCCTGAAGACACAACTGATAAACGGGACTGCCGTACCACTTATACGACAGCCCCGCTAAATATTATAACATAAAGGGATAAGCCAGGGAAACACTATTATTCACTTACGGCAGTGTAAATCTACCTTTGAATGTACTCTTCTACATTATCCGGAGTAACCTTTGCATAAGGAAGATAGATATATTTTTCACTTTCAAATTCTATATCCGCCATTCCTCTGCCGGTAACCAGGGCTTTCGCCAGCTTTGCTATGGCTTTCGCCTGTCCTTCCTTATCATTGTACACGGTTCCTGACATTTTCTTTTCCCGGACGGCTTCCAGTCCTTCCTTGGTACCGTCAATTCCAAAGAACACCGGAAGAGCCGATTCTGTCCGGTTCAGTTTCTTATAAGCATCAAGGGCTCCAAGGGCCATAGCGTCATTATTAGCCAGGACCAGCTCTATCTGATTCTGGTGCTGGCTGATCATCTGAAGCATACGGTTTTCCGCCTGGGCTCTGTTCCAGTTCGCGATTCCGTAACTGAGCTTCTCCAGCTCCACTCCCTGCTCTCTCAGAGTCTCCACAGCGTTTTCCGTCCGGATGATGGCATCCTGATGTCCCGGCTCTCCTTCAAGGACCACATACTGAATCTTTCCGTCCTTGTTCCGGTCGATCTGGGGATTCTCTTTTATAGCGTCCGCCGCCAGTTCTCCCTGCATGATCCCCGACTGTTTGGCGTCTGCGCCTACATAATACAATTTTTCCCACTGAAGCATGTCCTCTGCCACCGGCTCCCGGTTAAAGAAAATGATCGGCACCTCATTTTCTCTGGCAAGATCTATAATCTCTGAAGGGTCTGCCCGGTCCACCAGATTGACACAGAGGATATCACAGCCTGCATTGATAAGCTCTTCTACCTGATCATTCTGGATCTTCTGGGAACCTGCACCGTCCCGGACAGTTACCGCAGCCTGAAAAGAATCATCTTTCAGCAGGCCCAGTTCATCTTCCACACACTCCAGCAGCTCACTGATAAATATGTCATCCTGATCATAACAGGCTACTCCGATCTGAGCCCGGACATCCTCTGACCGTTCCTCTTCTGCACAGGAAGCCAGCCCCTGGAGACTTACGCAGAAGGCCAGCCCTGCAGCTAAAACCTTTTTATTTTTCATCTCATACCTCTTTTTACTGACTCATAGTAAAGAGCAGCTCCTGATTCTCCTTTGTGAAAAGGGTATCTCTTTGGATCACCGTGTAAATAGTCTGCCGGTCCTTCATCTTCCGGAAAGAATGTCCCAGCTTCCGGGACATCTCATCCAGACTCTGATAACCTACGTTAAATTCATCCGGCACTACCAGGCACTGGGTTCGGCCGGTATCCAGATAGTAAACTGCCTCTGTGGAATTTCCAATTCCATAGACAATGGCCCCGTGGAGATCATTTGAGACAGAATACTCTCCCGCTGCCGTTGTGCTCCCATCGTCCAGGGCAATGACAAAATCCACCTTAGGCAGCGACTCCAGAGAATTGGTCTCTTCCTCTCCAAAAATACCTTCTACATTCCAACTCACCCGGGTTCCCATGCCCTTCAGGGCCTCCTGGAATCCTGCGCTTCGTTCCTGAACCGCCTGGGAATCCCCGGCACAGGAGACGATCCCCAGAGACTTTCCACGGAGATTATCCGCACAGTCCCGGATCAGTTCTTCTGCCAGAGCCTGTCCCATAGCATAATTATCCGGCTGGGTCACCGGAAAAGTTTCCCCACCCTCCTTGGCAGCTGCTGATCCCACCAGCATCACCGGCACCTTTTTCTCAATTTTTTTCAGCATCTCTTCTGTGTCTGAGCCGGGGACCGGCTGAACGATGACCCCGTCGGCCCCGTTATAGATTTCCTGTTCTATAAGCTCCTGCTCTTCTTCCAGGGTCATGGCTCCTTCTGTAGGCACCACAGAGACCTCCACCTGCCGGTCTTTCGCCGCCATCCGCAGGCCATAGCGAAAAGCCGCCCACTGGTTGTCCTCGGAATTTTCAATGATCACAGAAACCTTGTAAGGTTCCTTTCCGTTTCTGTCCAAAAGCATGATCACTGCCAGGATCAGGACCAGAACCCCCAGGACTGCCTCTGTAAGGATAAATACTTTTTTACTGTTTTTCATCTTCCATACCTGCGTCTTCAATCTTCTTGATCACATCTTTGCCGAACAGATAGCCCTTCTCCAGGATCTTTCTGTTTTCCTCTGTATAGGGCACTGCCGGGATAATGATAGATACGGCAGTTCCCTCATCAGGCTCGCTTTCTATTTTCAGCCCGTATTCTTTCCCAAAAAGCAGCTGGATCCGATTGTTCACATTTACCAGACCTACGCCGGAGCCCCGTTTAGGCACCCTTGTATTGTCTGTAAGGACAAATGCCGCTTCTTCCCGGGACATGCCGATACCATTGTCTGTCACAGTCAGAATTACCTTTCCGCCTTCCTTTCGTCCCGTGATCCGGATTTCTCCTCCTTCATCCATGGCGCTGACCCCATAGCTGATAGCATTTTCCAGGATAGGCTGAAGGACCAGTTTCACCGTACAGCAGGAACATGCCTCTTCCTCCACATCAAATAAGACGGAAAATGCATTCTTATACCGAACCTTCTGTATGTTCATATAACTCTGAGCATGCTGCAGTTCATCCTTGATACTGATCACCGTCCGCCCTTTGGAGAGGCTGATCCGGAAAAACTTTGCCAGCTGGGTGATCATAAAGGCAGCCTCATCATTTTTCTCTCCCTCTACCATCCAGGTAATGGATTCCAGAGTATTATATAAAAAGTGAGGGTTGATCTGGCTTTGGAGAGCATCCAGTTCGCTTTTTCTCCGCTCATTCTGCTCCAGGACAATTTTCTTCATAAGGTCATCGATCTGTTCGTAGGACTTTTGTATGGAATATCCCAGATGGCGGATCTCCTGAGAGCCGCCGATATAGATCTGCGGTTCTTCCCCCGCTTCATAACCCTTCACAGAATCATTCAGTTTCAGAAGGGGACTGGATATCCACACAGAGACCATTCTGTTTACAAAGGCAAGCATCATAGCCATAAGCAGTATCAGCATCATGATAAAGTACCGGATATTCAGCATGCCATAGGTAAAAGTAGAATAGGGGATCACCCCTACCAGCTTCCAGCCGGTATAACTGACAGTGTTCACCAGGACCTTCCGATGTTCCCCGTTAAATTTTTCATCATAGATCCCTTCCTTATAATCTGCGGTAGCCTGGTTATTTTCCTCAAAGATCCCGTCGCTGATCTGCACCTGCCTGGGATGATAAATGATCTCTCCATTGCTGTCGCAGAGATAGAAATACTGACCGCTGTTGGCCGTATTAATCTGGTCCATCATACGGGAAATGCTGGAATAGTCCATATCTACCAGAAGGACTCCCGTCCGGGAATCTCCCCCTTCTGTAAGCTCCACCGCCCGGCTTAAAGTAATAACCCAATAATATCCCATGGTGCCGTCGTCAAACAGGTTCTGGATATGAGGAGTGGAAAAATGCATATTTTCCATTTCCTCCATAGCATTCTGATACCAGCTCTGCTTTGTCACATTGGGATCTTCTTTCTGGGAAGCCACCGGCTCCGCCGCCATAAGGCTTCCATAATTATTGTATATGGCAATGCTCCTCAAGTTATCCCGGTTAGCCTCATAGAGGAGATTCATGCCTTTTTGGATCGAGCTTTCCTGGGTAGAAAAATCACTTTCTTTCACTACATTATAATACACGGCATCAGAGATCTGGCGCATGCTCACCAGATAATCCTCCAGATTTTCACCGGTTTGCTCCATAAGCTTTCTGGTAGTCTCTACGATCTCATCACGGGATACGTTAGAAAAACGTATATACAGCACTGTCCCCAGGATCAGCATGATGAACACCGAGATCACAGAAAAGGAAAACATAAGTGTGGTTTGCATTCCCCTGGGTTTTAGTCTGTTCAAATATTTCAAAAACTTATTTCTCACTTGTTCCATGCTCCGTCCTGTACTTTGAGGGAGATACGCCGAATCTCCGCTTAAAAACATAGCTGAAGTAATTCGGGTCTGTATATCCTACACTTCTGCCGATAATATAACTTTTTTCACTGGTCTCGATAAGAAGCCTTGCAGCCTGATCCATTCGGTAATCTGTCAGATATCCGGTAAAGGATTTCCCCGTTTCTTTCTTAAAGGCAGTGGAAAAATAAGAGTTGGATACTCCCAGAACCTGACAGATACTGTCCAGAGAAAGATTCTCATCGCTGTAATTATTCCGTACATACTCTTCTGCCTTGGAGACGAAGGACTGGGTAGATCTGCTTCTGGCCAGGATCAGATCCTCCCGGAAGAACAGACTGATGTTCGTCAGCCATCTGTGCAGTTCCTCCGGCTCCATATCCAGAAGCCGCACATAAAGCTCTCTCATATCTTTGGAAAGAAATTCCTCTGCAATATGATTATTTCCTGCAAATCTGTACAAAGCACCCAGCAGCTCCATAATATCCATATGGTGCTGCTGCAGGGATTTTTCCGGAAAAGACATCCGGGCCAGATATTTCCCGGCCTCCTCCCTGACTTCCTCCTCAGACCCCAGACGAATCATCTTAAAAAGCTTCGACAGTTCTCCCTCGTTGTCTCTCTGAGGCTGCCGTGTCTCCTGAGGTGCGATCTCCATAATATTGATGGCCCTGGAAGCTCCGTAAAGAACCCTGTAGGATACTGCCTCTCTGGCTCCCCGGTAAGACTGGGCCAGGTCTGCGATATCCCTGCAGACCTGGCCGACTCCCACAGTAACCACTGCCCCCAGGATCCTGTGGACATACTTGCAGAACCGGTCACATTCATCCGTAAGCTCAGAGATCTCGTTTTCATTTCTCAGCTGGCAGAGCATGACTGTGTTTCCAAGGTAAGAAAAACTTTTGCTCCGCCATCTCTCTTCCAGTTTCTCCCGGGCCTGCTTCTGTACAGAAGTTGCCAGAAGCTGCGGCTGCATATTATCCGGCAGCTGGGTGGAAGAAGTATGGACCACAAGACAGCAGTGCCAGGGGCCCTCAAAGGAAATCTGGTAATCGGAAAGAAATTTCCGGATCTCCTCCTGATCCAGTTGTCCTTCTATCAGGGCCGAATAAAAATCCGCCTGGAGAAGAGGCAGAGACTCCATATAGTGCTTTTCCAGAGTAGCTACATTTCTCTTTTCGCTGATTTCCTGATCCAGCTTGATCTTTACCTGGGTGAGTACGTTGGTCAGCTCTATGGAGTTCACCGGTTTCAGTATGTACTCCTCCACTTCCAGATGGACCGCCTCTTTTGCGTATTCAAATTCATCATAGCCGGTAAAGAGCAGGATCTTGGTAGCCGGGAACTCTGTCTTGATCCTGCCGGAAAGTTCCATACCGTCCATATAGGGCATTTTAATATCCGTCATTACCACATCCGGCTGAAACTCCTCCACCATTTCCAGAGCTTTCACCCCGTTATTGGCATAGCCGATGACGGAAAATCCAAGCCCTTCCCAGTTGATCTTTTTCATGATAACCTGTATGACCTCTTCCTCGTCATCTACCAGAAGAACTGTATATATATCCATATTTTCTCTCCAAATCCAAAATTAGCAAGCGATTTTAGTATTATAACAAAAATTCGGCTGATTGTCAGTACCAGCCGTGCAAGCACGGCGGCTGCTTGCCGGGCTTATCGCACAAAGAAGCTGCCGCCAAGATCTCCTGGGATCTTTATGCGCCAGCCCCTTTGAGCAGGAATATAATTATTTTTTCTGAACGTATTTCAGACAGTCAAGGGTTACTGCTACAAGAATGATAATGCCTGAGAATACGAACTGAAGGTTTGTGTCAATACCCAGAATGGTCAGGGAATAGGTCAACGCAGTAAAGATCAGCACACCTACAACCACTCCGGAAATTTTACCGATACCACCGGTAAAGGATACACCGCCTACTACACAGGCTGCGATGGCGTCTGTCTCCCAGCCCTGTCCGTAAGCTGCGGAACCGGAACCAACCATACGGATACATTCCAGCCAGGAACCGAATCCATAAAGGATACCTGCCAGGATAAATGCTCCTACGGTTACTGCGAATACAGAAATACCGGAAACAGAAGCCGCTTCAGGGTTTCCTCCTACTGCATACAGATTTTTTCCGAATGTAGTTTTATTCCAGATGAACCAAACGATAGCGATAGCTGCCACAGCCCAGATGATAATGGTAGGGAATCCATTGATCTTGGGGATTACCATATTCGGGATTGTAGGTTCAATAGCACCGAAGGATACACCTTTTGTGGCATATGTAACAATACCGAAGATCATAAGCATGTTTGCCATGGTTGAAATAAACGGGTGCATCTTGAATTTTGCAGTGAAGAAACCTGCAATAGTCGTAAATATCGTACACAGAAGAATACACATGATCAGAGCAAAAATCATTCTTACTACGATCGGCAGTCCTGTAAAATCAAAAATGTGTCCGAACACACCGCCGGTATTGATTCCCTGATGCATGATAATAGTTGCCGTGGTCATACCCATACCGACCATACGTCCGATTGACAGGTCTGTACCTGCAAGGAGGATCAGGCCTGCAACACCCAGCGCCAGGAACATTCTCGGCGAAGCCTGCTGAAGGATGTTCAGCACGTTATTATAGGTCAGAAGAGGAGAACCTTTCACCATCGGCGTGATGATACACAGCATGATAAACACCAGGATAATGGCAATATACAATCCGTTCCGCAGAAGGAACTGTCTGCGGTTAAAGGTATATTTATAGTTCTCCCATTTCTGGGCTCTTGATTCCATAAATGTAAATTTAGACATACGAAGCATGTCGATCAGATGATATCTGTGGTTGAATGCCCCATGTCTTCTGTCTTTTATAGTCTGGTAATCCTTTTCCAGCTCCATCTTTGCATCAAACCGACGGTTTTTATATACATAATTTTCGTCTTTTATTTCCTGATGAGCGGAAAGCTTTGAAACGATTTCCTGGTGTTCTTTCGCCAGTTCTGCAATTTTCCTGTTGTATTTTTCTTTTGCTTTTATTTTTTCCTGGGCACAGCTTTCTTTCACCGGCTGGAAATATTCTTTGTCAAAGTGGTCGTTTAAGTAGCTTACACCCTGAGAAATCAGTTTTGATACTTCATCTTTGTTTTTTGCCTCCACAGCCTTTGCCTTTTCCAGCTGTCTGCGGAGTTCTCCCAGACGGTTTTCCTTTTCCCCTTTGGAAAGAGAACGGTCTCTTTTTACACCATCTATTGTATTCTGGAGAGCTACCACCTGATCTGTTCCATCTTTTCTCAGGCCATCGATCTGCTCCTGAATCTTACCAATATAATCATCAATGGGCTGACGCAGCTTCGTCTCCTGTTCAGCCGTCAGAATCTTATCATTAGCCATATCTTTTCATCTCCCTTTTTTTATCCTGCGAGGTCCTTGATTCCTTTTTCATATATCCATGAAATTTTCCAGCCTCTGCCTCTCATTATTACAGGTATTTTGCGCTGAGCCTTAAAAGCTCCTCCTGATCTGTCTCCTTTGTATTCACAATGCCGGAAAGATGTCCGTTTGACATAACACCGATACGATTTGTGATACCCAGGATTTCCGGCATTTCTGAGGAAACCACGATAATGGTCTTCCCCTGTTTTGCCATGTTGATGATCAGCTCATAGATCTCATATTTGGCACCTACGTCTATACCTCTGGTAGGCTCGTCCATCATAAAGACCTGAGGCTGGCGCTCCAGCCATTTTCCGAAGATCACCTTCTGCTGATTTCCGCCGGAAAGACTGGTGATCATGTCTTCCGGGCCCATGCATTTGGTATGCATAACTTTGATCTCTTTAGCTGTAGCCTTTGTCATTTTGGAATCTGAAAGGGCAATTCCCGATTTATAATGATTCAGGTTTGCGATAGTCGTATTAAAAGTCAGATCTCCTTTCAGGAAAAGTCCGTTGGCCTTTCTCTCTTCCGTGATCATGGCAAAACCATGATCCATGGCTTCTTTTGCGCTTCCGAAATTCATCAGTTTATTGTTGAAGTATACCCGGCCTGCCGCTCTGGTCCGGACACCGAAAATGGTTTCCAGAAGTTCGGTACGTCCGGCACCTACCAGACCGTAAAGTCCGAAGATCTCTCCTTCCCGCACATCAAAAGAAATATCCTGGAGATGGGGTTCAAACTTTGTAGATAAATGCTGGACGGAAAGGATCACGTCCTTAGGCTGGTTGTCCACAGGGGGGAACCGGTTCTCCAGAGAGCGGCCAACCATGGCAGCGATCAGTTCGTTCATGTTGGTGTCTTCTGCCCGCTTGGTCATAACCAGATTACCGTCACGCAGTACGGAAATATCATCACATATCTCGAAAATCTCGTCCATTTTATGAGAAATATAGATTAGTGCGATTCCCTGTTCTTTCAGCATGCGCATCATTTCAAAAAGTTTATCTACTTCCTGTACTGTAAGGGAAGAGGTAGGCTCATCCAGTACAATAACCTTAGAATTATAAGAAATTGCCTTAGCGATCTCACACATCTGCCTCTGGGATACAGACATATTCCGCATTGGCTGAGTAAGGTTTACTGTCATACCCAGTTTTCTGAAAAGCTCAGAGGCTTCCTTTTTCATTCTGCCCTCGTCCACGATCCCCAGAGAGTTTACCGGGTAGCGGCCCAGGAACAGATTATCTACTACATTTCTTTCCAGACACTGGTTCAGCTCCTGATGAACCATAGCGATGCCGTTTTCAAGGGCATCTTTCGGTCCGGAAAAGCTTACTTCCTTACCGTCGAGAAAAATGTTGCCTTCATCCTTCTGATAAGTACCGAAAAGGCACTTCATCATAGTGGATTTTCCGGCGCCGTTCTCACCCATAAGGCCCATAACCGTTCCCCGGCGCACATTCAGGTTAATGTGGTCCAGAACCCGGTTTCTGCCAAAGGATTTGCTCATTCCCCGTATCGATAAGACAATGTCATCTTTCTTATCTGCCATTCTTTTCACTCCTGTACTATATATTATTCAATGAAAGCCTGCTGTGCCTTGAAAGCAGGTTTTCCTTGTAAAAAGAAGCCGAAGCTGCCGCAGCCGTATTCTGCGGCAGCCCCGGCCGGGTCCCCTTGCTTTTACTGGTTCAGCAAAGCTGTATAGGAAGCTGCGTTATCTGTCTTAACCATGTTGATGGCGAATGCGTCATACTGACCCGGATTTCCCAGACGGTTTGTAATGTTGGACTCTGTCTGTCCGTCACCGCCAATGTAGTCAATATCCAGATTCATCAGATCATCATAGTTCTGAAGCAGAGGCTGATAGGTGGAGCTCAGGAAGTTATCAGAAGCATTGTAGATATCCAGCCATACTTTCTTGGTTGGGTGTGAGCTTTCATCTAACTGATTGGATACAGGCTCATAAACTTTTGTGGAGTCTGTAAAGTCCTGATAGTTTTCAGCAGTAACTGCAACGTTTAATGCGTAGTAGGAGCGCTCTTCTTCGTTATATACATATACATCATCAGAAAGAACGTTTCCGGCCTCGTCTGCTGTTCCGATACCTGTGTCTACATCTACGCCGTCAAGAGCGTTTCTGAGAACACGAAGTGTCAGGTAAGCCTGTACATCTGCATGCTGGCTGATCGTTCCGCCATAGCCTTCAGCGATGGCTGCCACTGCATCGTTGTTTGCATCATATCCGAAAGTCGGTACATCATTGTCTTTTGACCAGGCATTGAACATGGACATTCCCATACCATCATTGTTTGAAACAACGACATCGATCTGATCGCCAAAGGAGGAAGACCATGTACCGATAGCATTTCCTGCTGTAGCTGCGTCCCAGGTAGCTCCTGCAGAGTTCTTCATTTCCTGAGAAGCCAGCTCACGGACTGTATAGGTCTTTCCGTTTACCTCAATGCTGCCGTCCTGTACAGCAGAAGCTGAGCCGTCTGTATTTGTACCAATAGGTTCACTGTCAATGCTTCCATCTTTTTCAACGCCTGTTCCCAGAGCCTTGCGTACACCTCTTGTACGTGCGATGGAGTCGTTATGTCCGATATCGCCGATTGCCAGAACATAACCGATCACGCCGTCACCATTGCGGTCAATGGTATCGATATTTGCTTCAATGTAATCTTTAACCATGGTTCCCTGAAGTTCAGCACCCTGGTTCGCATCAAATCCTACATAATATGTATCCTCATTGAAGCTCAGAGCAGCCATATCCAGTTCTCCTGTGGAGCTGTTAGATGGCTGACGGTTAAACCATACCAGTGGTTTGTCCTTGTTTGCTACAGTTCCGGAGTCTGAGGAACCGGAGCTGCTGGATTCTGTAGATGTGTCTGTTCCCCCTGATGAGGAGCCTCCCTCAGAGCCGCAGGCTACTGCTGAAAGCCCGAACAGAACTGCCATTGTCAGTACAACGATTCTTTTTTTCATATGCGTTTTCTCCCTTCCGTTTCACACTTTATGTGTGCTCTTTGTTTATATTGCCAGTATAAGGAAAATCTCAGAAAGAAAACATAGAATATTTTTCTGTGAACATTGAAATTTTTAAGATTCTATTGTTCATATAGAACATATTTCCTTGTTTCTCGTCAGCCTTAATCTAGCAAAGTGTTTCCCTGATGATCCCGCCAGCCTTGAGATGTGCCGGAAAATCCGTTATAATTTCCAATGTTAAAACCTATCATATGGAGAGAATGAAAATGAAAATCGTATTGCAGAATCTTACAAAGAAATTTCCCGGCCGGGGAAGAAAAAATCCCGGTGAAGTGACTGTCGTTGATGAGCTCACCTTAGAAATCCCCGATGGAGAACTGGTAGGTCTCCTGGGGCCCTCCGGCTGCGGGAAGAGTACAACTTTAAATCTGATCTGCGGTCTTGAAAAGCCTTCCGGCGGCAGGATCTTTTTCGGCGAGGAAGACGTGACAGATCTTTCCCCTGAGCTGCGGGGCGTGGGCATGGTATTTCAGAATTATGCTCTTTATCCCCATCTGAATGTGCGGCAGAACATCCAGTTTCCCCTGGAAAACCTGAAAGGAAAGGATAAACTTTCTAAGGAAGAACTGAAAAAACGTGTAGACGAAGCCGCCCGTCTGGTACAGATCGAAGATCTGATGGACCGCAGGCCAAGAGAACTTTCCGGCGGACAACAGCAGCGTGTGGCCATCGCCCGGGCTCTTGTAAAATATCCCCGGGTCCTGCTCCTGGACGAGCCTCTCTCTAATCTGGACGCCAGGCTCCGCCTCCAGACCAGGGAAGAGATCCGGAAGATCCAGAAGAAAACCGGCATAACCACTGTCTTTGTCACCCATGACCAGGACGAGGCCATGAGTATCTGCGACCGGATCGCTGTTATGGAGAAAGGCGTTCTAATGCAGCAGGGAAATCCTCAGGATGTCTATGACGATCCTGACAGCCTCTTCACCGCAAAATTTCTGGGAACCCCTCCTATTAATGTATTTCAGGGAAAAGTCAAAGACCAGACTCTGTTCCTGGGAGATGACCCGGTTCTTGCCGCAAAGGGCGTGCCGGACCAGGAGGTCTGGGCCGGTATCCGTCCTGAAGGATTCCTTCCTGATCCGGAAGGACCTCTTTCCTGCACTCTGGAGCGTGTGGAAGTTATGGGCAGGGACGTGAGTATCATCGCTTCTCACAAAGCCTGCGTTTCTCAGACCCTCCGTGCCATTGTAAACGGCAGAGAAAGCCTGAAAGATATTTCCGGCGCCATAAGATTTCGGCCAAAACCGGGAAAGATCTTCCTTTTCCGGAAGGATACCGGGGACCGGATATTCCCGGATCTCTGAGGGAAATCAGATCTGAAATCTTAAGAAAGGAGAAAAACGCATATGAACAGCAATAATAAAAAGGCCTGGCTGTACCTTCTGCCTGCCCTCCTTTTTCTCATCGTTTTTATGGTATATCCTCTGATCGATGTGTTTATCTACTCTGTGGAGGAGGGATTCAATTTTGCTTCCCAGACCTATTTCGGCGTGGGGCTGTATAACTTTTCCTATGTGCTCCACGACCCCTATTTTCTTCAGGCAGTACAGAATACTTTTATCCTGGTGATCATCACTGTGCCGGTATCCACAGGCCTGGCCCTTCTGATCTCCACAGGATTAAGTTCTATAAAGCCTCTCCGGGAGCTTTATCAGACTGTATACTTCCTCCCCTATGTGACCAACACCCTGGCTGTAGGGCTGGTTTTTATGGTGCTTTTTCAGAAGACAGAATATACCGACGGACTGGTAAATCTGGTGATCCGGCTCTTCGGAGGAGAATCCATTGATTTTATCGACGGTCCCTACTGGGCCAAAATGTTCGTCCTGTGCTTTTATACTATCTGGGTAGTCATGCCCTTTAAGATCCTGGTCCTGACCAGCGCCCTGGCTTCAGTAAACCAGGACTACTATAAGGCGGCCAGAGTAGACGGCACCTCCAGGCTCCGCACTTTTACCCGGATCACCCTGCCTATGATCTCGCCTATGATCTTCTATCTGGTGATCACCGGTTTTATCGGCGCCTTTAAGGCTTACAGCGACGCAGTGGCCCTTTTCGGCACAGACTTAAATGCGGCAGGGATGAACACTATCGTAGGTTATGTCTATGACATGCTCTACGGAGACAGCGGCGGCTATCCCTCTTACGCTTCGGCGGCGGCTATTATCCTCTTTGCCATTGTCCTTACTGTCACCTGTATTAATCTCCTGGCAAGCAGGAAGAAGATTCAGTATTGAGAGGTTATGATAGAAATGGAACAACACTTAGATTTTGAGAAAAAACAAAAACAGACCCTCAGGCGCGGCAGACTGCTGAAGGGGCTTACTTATTTCTTTCTGACCATATGGGCTTTGATCGTTCTGTTTCCTTTTTACTGGATGATCCTGACCTCGGTGAAAAGCTACGGCTCTTACAACGCGGAACATGTGCCTGCCTTTTTCACCCTGTCCCCTACCCTTCAGAACTACAGAGACGCCTTTACAACCGTGCCTCTTGTGGGCTATCTGCTGAACACCCTGATCTTTGCGCTGGCTACCACAGCCATTATGGTAGTGGTCAGCACCCTGGCGGCTTATGCCTTTGCCCGGCTGGATTTCCGGGGAAAAAACCTGGTCTTCACCCTGTTCCTGGCTCTGATGATGATCCCCAGCGAGCTGGTAGTGATCACCAACTTTGTCACCATTACCAATATGGACCTGCGGAATACTTTTCCCGGTCTGATCCTGCCTTCCGTCACCTCTGTTTTCTATATTTATCTGTTAAAGGAAAACTTTGAGCAGGTGCCTGATGAACTCTACCGGGCAGCTAAAGTAGACGGGACCTCGGATCTGAAATATTTATGGAAGGTTATGATCCCCATCTGCCGGCCTACTATTGTGACCATTATCATCCTGAAGATCATTGAATGCTGGAATTCCTATGTATGGCCCAGGCTGATCACAGATGATCCTTCCTATTATCTTGTATCCAATGGTATCCAGGAGATCCGGGAAAACGGATTCGGCCGGGAAAATATCCCTGCCATGATGGCGGCGGTAGTGGTTATTTCTGTGCCATTGATCATTCTGTTTCTTGTATTCCGGCGGAAGATCATGGCCGGCGTATCCCAGGGAGGTATCAAAGGATGAAAAGAACACGAAAAACTCTGGCAGCAATACTTCTGGTCCTTGTGTGTCTTTCTTCTCTTTCCGGCTGTCACGGCAGGAAGGAAGAAACTGCAGCTTTCACTGTTCCGGAAGCTTTCGACACCTCAAAGGACTATGAGATCACCTTCTGGGCAAAAAACGATACAAATAAGACCCAGACTGACATTTATAAACAGACCATTGAAGATTTCCAGAAACTGTACCCCAATATCACGGTAAACCTGCGGCTTTACACAGATTATGGAGATATTTACAATGATGTGATCACCAATATTTCTACGAATACAACCCCTAACGTATGTATTACTTACCCGGATCACATTGCCACTTACATGACCGGAGACAACGTGGTAGTGCCTCTGGATGATCTTCTCACTGATGAAAACTACGGCCTGGGAGGAAGCCAGGTGGCTTTCGACTCTCCTGAAAAATCCCAGATCGTGCCTCAGTTTCTGGAGGAATGTAAGATCGGCGGCCATTACTACGCCCTGCCTTTCATGCGTTCTACAGAAGCCTGCTATATAAACAAGACCTATGTAGAGGCTCTGGGCTATACCCTTCCCAAAACCCTTACCTGGGATTTTATCTGGGAGGTTTCCGAAGCTGCCACAGAAAAAAATCCAGACGGCACCTATAAACTTAACGACCAGGAGGTCATGATCCCTTTCATCTATAAGTCTACAGACAATATGATGATCCAGATGCTCCGGCAGCAGGGGGCCGGATATTCCACTGACGCCGGGCAGGTGGGGATCTTTAACGACACCACCAGGGATATCCTTTACACTGTTGCAGACCATACAAAAACCGGGGCCTTTTCCACCTTTAAGATCTCCGGCTATCCTGCAAACTTTTTAAATGCAGGCCAGTGTGTCTTTGCCATTGACTCCACTGCCGGCTCCACCTGGATGGGAAGCGACGCCCCCCTTGTGGACATTGCAGAGGAAAACATTACCCGGTTTGAAACCGCAGTCATGCCTATCCCCCAGTATGATCCGGAGAATCCTCAGATGATCTCCCAGGGACCTTCCCTTTGTATCTTTAACAAAGAAGATCCCCAGGAAGTTCTGGCCTCCTGGCTCTTTGCCCAGTTCCTGCTGACAAATGATGTACAGACCGCCTATTCGGAAACAGAAGGTTATGTCCCGGTGACTCAGACAGCTCAGGAGTCTTCTCAGTATCAGGACTATCTCTCCCGGGAAGGAGAAGACAACAATACCTACTATTCCGTAAAGATCCAGGCAGCCAAACTCCTGCTGGAACATGAAGGGGATACTTTTGTGACCCCGGTCTTTAACGGCTCTGCCTCTTTAAGGGACGCTGCAGGCCAGCTGATTGAAGAAGTGACCAAATCCGTCCGGAGAGGAGAGACTGTAGACAACGCCTATATGGAAAATCTCTACAGCGACATCACCTCTTTGTATCATCTGGATGAATATGGGGCCCTGTCCCAGGGAGAGCAGGATCTGGGCCCTCTTCCCCTTACTGCCCGGGTGCTCCTGGGCGCTCTTGGCGGGGTATGGATCCTGATCCTTCTCTGGCTGGGCTGGTCAAAATTGAAAAAACGGAGCAGTTGACTTGTGGATTTTTTAGGCTATAATAGGTTTGTACCACAGGGAAACCTGTCTCTATGGATCAAGGAAAGGAGAATATCACTATGAAAAAACCATTGGCTATGCTGCTGGCACTGACTATGGCCTTTACAATGGCCGGATGTGCAGGAGGCAGCAGTACAGAAAGCAAAGACAGCACCGCAAGTGAAGACACTGCAGAAGCTAAAGAGAACACAGATACTGAAGAGGCTGCCGACGCCTCCGAAGATACAGATTCCGAAGCTGGGGCTGATGTTATGAGCTATGACGAGTACATGGCTGCCGATCTGGATTCCCAGGTTACTGTTCAGGCTTATGTTCAGGCAAAGCAGTCCTGGTATGAGGACAAAGCTACCGTATATGCCCAGGACAAGGACGGCGGCTATTTCTTCTACGATATGGCCTGCCCGGAAGACGAATATGACCTTCTGACCCCGGGAACAAAGATCCAGGTAACCGGCTATAAATCTGAATGGTCCGGTGAAACTGAGATCATGGACGGAAGATTCCAGATCATTGACGATGGAGACACCTATGTTGCAGATCCTCTGGATGTTACCCAGATGCTTGGCACCGATGAGCTGATCAACTATCAGAACCAGTTTGTTTCTTTTAAAGGCATGACCGTAGAGGCCGCCGGACAGGATGCAAATGGCAACGACGTTCCCTTCTTATACAACTATGACGGTTCCGGCACAGAAGGAGACGACCTGTACTTTAACGCTTCCTACAACGGCCAGACTTATACTTTCACTATCGAGTCCTATCTCTGCGACAGCTCCACAGAGGTTTATTCCGCTGTGAAATCTCTCCAGATCGGACAGACCATCGATATGGAAGGCTTCCTCTACTGGTATGAAGGAGTTAATCCACATATCACTTCCGTAACAGTAGTGGAATAAAGCTTCATATTAAATAAAAAAAGAAGAACCGCGGCAGTCGGAGCTGTCGCATTAGTCACATATCAGGAATATTTATACATTTTATGCGAATTTGTCGAGCATAGCTTTGAGACTATAGGCTCAAAGCGGCACAGACTGAGCAATAAAATGTATAAATATTCTCGACTTTGATTAATGCGACAGCCCCTCGTTGCCCGCAGAAATAAAACTGTAGTCAGCGAATTCAATCTTCAACGATAGGAAGGAGGATCGTCAGCCGGAAAAGCTCTCCCATTCTCTCTTCCACACATCTTCCTCCCATCTGGGAGGTCATGTTCTTAATACTCTGAAGACCGATTCCCCTGCTCTCTACATCCTCTTCTAAAGGCCTGGAATGGTTTTCAAAAGTAAATCCTGCCATACGCCCTTCTTTGGCGGAAGAGATCACCACCGGAAGGGAGGGATCCGCATATTTCACCAGGTTGGAGGTAATATTGTCCATGATCCGCAGAAGATACTCTGTGGAGATCCGGAGTTTTTTCCCCAGCCATTCCACCTGGAACCGGACCTGAAATCCGTTCTGTTTCAGATAACTGCAGGTCTCAGAAAAAAGATCGTAAAACAGGACCTCGTAAAGCTCCGGTTTCTCCATTTTCATTTTCCCCTCCCCTGAGATCAGAGAGTATTCAAATAGGTTGTCCGTCAGCTGCTTCATGCGCTGGGCCTTCTGACCGATCTTTTCAATATATTCTCTCTGCTGTTCCTGGTCTTTATAGGTTCCCTTTTTCAGTATTTCCGTATATAAGATGATAGAAGTCACCGGCGTTCTCAGGTCGTGGGACATCTCGGTGATGATCCGCTGATTTTCCTGGACCATCTTTCCCTCCTGGTCGATCAGTCCTGCAAAGGATTTTCTCATATTGTCCAGCCCTTTAGCCAGGGCCGCCAGTTCATCTTTTCCTTTTACGGTAATAGGATAATCCAGGCTGCCTCCTTCCAGGATCTCAATCTCGTCTTTCAACTGAAGGATATAGGCCATTTTCCGCCGGATCCCATAAAGTACCAGCAGCAGAAACAGCCCAAAACACAGCAGCAGTTCCCCCGCCAGTGCGTAATTATAATACTGATAAGCATAGCTTCCCATAATGAGCACTTCTCCTGTGCCGTCCGAAAATTCCACCGGAGAGTGATAGTCCAGTTCATAATCTCTGGACATGATCTCTTCCTCCCATATATCCTCCTCAGGATATGCAGAGTCAAACACCAGGATACTGTCTTTATAAATCTGAACATACAGGATATTCTGCTTTTTCACCCATCGGCTCAGTGCTTCTCCGTCTTTTGTGCTCAGGCCTTCTCTGGTCACATACTTCTGCAGTTTTCCCGCATACTTTTCATTCTGACGTTCCACATAAAAGGGATTTTCAAAATATCTGCCGATAAGATAGCTGACGGCAAAGTCCAGTCCTGCAAAAACCACCGCAGATATCACAGCCGAAAGGATCAGCTGCCGCAGAAGCTGAAAATAAATAGAATTTCTTTTACTCATACTCTGTGTCAAACTTATAACCCTTTCCCCATACGGTTTTTATATATCTTGGATTTTTCGGATCCTCTTCTATCTTTACCCGCAGTTTTCGGATATGTACCATGATAGTGCTGTTGCAGGAATAAAAATAGGGTTCCTCCCACACGCTTTCATAGAGATTCTGGGCAGAAAATATCTTCTTTGGATGTTCCATCATCAGAAGCAGGATCCGGTATTCCAGTTCTGACAGGTCGGTCTCTTTTTCTCTGACAAAGACCTGATTAAACTTTCTGTGGATCCTCAGTCCTCCGCTCTCCAGCCAGGAATCCTTTTTCTCATCTTCCGGTTTTATCCGGCCCATATAAATATTGTAACGGCGGAGAAGAGCTTTGACTCTTCCCAGAAGCTCCGCGTAAGAGAAAGGTTTTGGCAGATAGTCGTCCCCTCCGGCCATAAGGCCGATGAGCTTATCCGACTCCTGGGCTTTTGCCGTAAGGAACAGCACCGGCACATTGGAAACCTTTCGGATCTCCTCGCAGGTACGCAGGCCGGAGATTCCCGGCATCATGATGTCCAGGATCACCAGATCTGTCTCCTCATCCAGCAGTTCCAGACCCTGTCTGCCGTTTTCCGCCTCTTTGACAATATAGCCCTCACTTTCCAGCAGGATCCGGACTCCTTCTCTGATATCTTTATCGTCTTCTACGATCAGAACTTTCTCTTTATTCATAAACCGGTAAACTCCTTTCCCTTCGGTTTTCCACCTCTTCTCCTGTTATCTTATCATCTTTCCACATAGCTTCCAATTTTTCTTTAGCCTTTTCCCCATATTTTTCTCCTTCCTCCATCCAGAGAGCATAATTCTCATCCTCCCGCCTGTCCGGAAGGGAAAAATTTTCATGGAGATACTTTCCGGTAAATCGGGTGACCTTCCAGGCTCCTGACAGATTCAGATGATCTCCTCCGTCCAGGCTGTCCTTTTCCCAGTCTATGCCCAGCTCTTGGGTTTTCAGGTTCATATCTTCATATGGGATTTCCCTTTGCTCAGCATATGCTTTCAGGGTATTATATTTCCTGTAATTATAATTCAGGGGGGAAGGGGTGCTTACCAGGACCAGCTCTGCCTGATTTTTCCGGCACAAAGACCGGATCTTTTCCAGATATTCCTCCACAGTCCCACTGATCTTTTCTTTGGCCGCAGTTTCTTTCATATATGCTCCGCCCCGGTACGGATTTGTCACCTCCCGGAACTGGAAGCCTTTATAGTTTTCCTCAGGATACTCTTTTCCGGTAAGAATAGATTTCCAGATATCATGATAAGTAAACACAGGAAAATAGTAGCTGCCCGCCGCAGCCAGGGTCATGGTAAGACCCGAAGCTCCCTTCTGGGGCCGGAAGAGTACATTGGTCTCCAGGATCACCAGCCGGGGCTTCTGATTTTTAAAAGCTTTCTTCAGCATATAATAACTTTCCTGGATATTCTGTCCTGACTGTCCCCCTACAAAAGCAGAGATCCCGTATTCATTCCACATCTGCAAGGGGGAAAAGGAAGTATAGCTGAGGCTGTCTCCCAGGATCAGCACATCTATAGTATTCTTCTGTTCTTTTCCGAGGAGAAGGGCGCTTTTATTCCGGTAATGGACCCATTTTTCCTGATCCTCCGCCGTCTTTGTTATCTTCCGGGATATCCCTCCAAGAAGAACGGCCAGGATCAGAAAGAACAGCAGGGTTCTTCCCCATTTTCCTGTATTTTTCTTAAAATCCCGCATAGATCAGATCCACCTGCTGATAGCCGATCCCATAAGCTCCGAATATGAGGACCGACAGGATCAGGCCGTAATATAACGCCCACCGAAAAGGTGTGCGCATATCCTGAAGGCCCTTTCCCTTCAGCAGATTCCTTTCTTTTATGATTCCTATCCCTGCCGTCAAAAGAAGCCCGGCAAAGATCACCAGATAATCCCCTTTGTCCAGGCTGAAATCCAGGAGAGTCCCATCCCACAGGACAGAAAGCCTGAAGTCCCGGAAGATACTGAAAAACATGGTCATTCCCGCTTTCAGGCCGTTTGCCCGGAAGAAAAGCTCTCCTGTAAAAATGATCACCCAGGTCTTCAGGATACAGGGGATCTTCCAGTACAGAGCCCTCTCATTTATATGGAAGAACCGGATCACCCCGGCACGTACCGGTTCTAAGGCTGCGCCGGCCAGCAGTATAACAAAGTAGTACATCCCGTAAAATATGTAGTGCCAGCTGGGTCCATGCCACAGGCCATTACAGAGCCATACAGGAAAGAGGCACATCGCTGTAGCCCCCAGCCGGGTAAGATATTTCCCCAGATGTTTTTTTCCAAACCGGTTCCATTTCTTTACCATCTGGGATACGGATACCGGATAAAACACATAAGTCTTCAGCCATGCGCCCAGAGTGATATGCCACCGTCTCCAGAATTCCGCTGCGTTTCTGGAAGCAAATGGACGGCAGAAGTTTTCCGGAAGCCTTACGCCGAAAAGCCGGCCGCTTCCTATGACAATATCCATACACCCGGAAAATTCCATATATAATTGAAGGGTATAAGCAATGGCGGCAAAAACCACAATGCTCCCGCTGTAGTCCTGATAATGTTCAAAGACCGCCTTCACCAGCACATAAAGCCGGTCAGCAACGATCATCTTTTTAAACAGTCCCCACAGGATCCTGCTGCTCCCTGCAGACAGATCCTCTCCCTTGAGATCCTCGCCCTTCCACAGAGCTTCACCGGTCTGTCCGTACATACTGATGGGGCCTTCCATGATCTGGGGGAAAAATCCCAGAAACAGAGCCAGTTTCCCAAGATGTCTCTGGACCGGGATCTTTTCCCAGTATACATCTGCCATGTAGCCGATGGCCTGCAGTGTATAGAAAGAGATCCCTATAGGAAGGAGAAGATTTTTGATCTCAAAAATACTTCCCTGCCCGGCCTGTTCCAAAAGCAGGTTGGCATTCCTGGCAAAGAAATTATAATATTTCAGACAGCCCAGCACTCCCAGCAGTACAAAGACTCCCAGCGCCAGTACCAGCCTTTCTTTTTTTCTGTATTCTTCCCGGACTGCCTTTTCTCCCACCTTCAGACGATTTTTTTCACTGTTTTTATTGCTGTTCCTATCCTGGCTTCTTTCCCTTTCCAGCCGCTCAGCACAGCTCTTTTTTAACAGTTCCAGCCACAGGCCGATATAATGGGTAAACAAGGTGGTCCCTATAAGGTACAGCACCAGCTTTCCGCTGATGGTCCAGAAAAAAAGATATCCTGCCAGTAAAAGCAGCAGCCATCTTTTCTTTCTGGGGGTCAGCTGATATGCCAGCAGCACTGCCGGCAGAAACAAAAATAAATACACCGGATCATGGTATGACATCTCTATTTCTCCTGCAGTCTCTGTACCATTGTATAGATAGCTTCCACAGAATTAAAGTTTTCCGGTACCATTTCTCCTGCCTCGATCTCTATGGAATAGCAGTCCTCCAGTTCAGAAACCAGTGAGATCACTCCAAATGAATCCAGAAGCCTCCTGTCGATCAGTCCCTGCTCTTTTTCCCATTGGATACTGTCGTCAATATCATTCAGAATAGCAATTAATTTTTCCATTATCATCCTCCATATTCCATATATAAGTCTGCTGTTCCCGGCGGACCAGCTTCCATCCTTTTTCTCTGCTGTAAAATACTGCCGCCGGCAGTTCATGGCTGAGAAACAGGGCCATACCCTCCATATGGGAATAGGCCCCGGTATTCATAAAGGCAAGGATACTGCCTCTTTTCACTCCCTTTAAGGGAATCTTCTGGATAAGCAGATCATGAACCGTACACAGAGATCCGTATATGTTCCATTCCTTTTCTTTTCCCGGAACTTCCGGCAGGACCCGGATCTCGGGATGGTACATTCCTCTGATCTGTCCGTCATAGTGAAGCTGATGGATCCCCCCGTCTGTAAGACAGATATTCTTCCCGTTATTTTTCTTCAGATCTTCTACTCTGGTAAGATAGGTTCCGCAGGATGCGGCAAAGGCCCTTCCCATTTCCAGGACTGCCCTGCCCTTCCACTGCATCTTGCCAATAGCCTGGGAAAGCATTCTAAGATCCTCTAAAGTCCGGTTCTCCTGTCCCTGAAAATAGGATACAGAAAGCCCCGGCCCATATTCCAGTTCCTCTACGAAAAAGCCACAGTCTTCTTCCAGCTCTCCCAGAAAACGGTCCAGGAATTCCAGTTCCTTTTCCATCTTCCCGGGCTTTTTCAAAGTTCCGGAAAAATAATGGATCCCGCGGATCTTCACATAAGGCCAGACATCTCTGTTTCTGATAAGCTTGCGTATGGCTTTTTCCTCCATGCCGAACTGACTGTCCCCCGCAAGCCTGAGATAAAGAGAAACCGGCTTTTTGTTCTCCTCGCTCCACTGCGCCATAGCGGAAAACTGACTGAGGGATTCTACATTGCAGGGACTTTTTCCCTGGTAATGATCCAGGATCTTCCAGATATCTTCTTTTTTCTTCACCACTCCGGAGATAAAAAGTTTCTCCCCTGGTATCCCCATCTCCCGGCAGATATAAAACTCTCCCATGGAGCACACCTCGATCCGGTCTGTCAGACCTGCCATCTGTTTCACCAGGAAGGGATTTGCCTTCATGGCATAGCACAATCCAGCCTTCTCTCCCAGGATTTTTCTGAAACTCTTTACCTGCTCTGCCGCCTGGTCTGTATCAAAAATATACAGAGGCGTCCCGTATTTTTCTGCGCCCCGGATCAGTATCTCTTCTTTGGTCATCTTCTGTCCTCCAGTCTCTTCTGCAATGCTTTCCGGTCAGTCTTTCCGTTTTTCGTAAGGGGGAGCTTTTCTGTCTGAAAGATCTTTCGGGGCACCATATAACCTGGAAGTCGCTTCTTCAGCCAAAGACGGATCTCTCCCGGCATTACTTTTCCCATATAAAAGGCCGCCAGACAGGTTTTTCTATGGTCTGTGACACAGCAGCTTTTTTCTATTCCCTGCATCTGATCCAGGAGCCTTTCAATTTCTTCCAGCTCTATCCGGTGTCCGTTAAATTTGATCTGAAAATCTTTTCTCCCTGAAAAATACAGGTTTCCGTCTTTTCCCAGGAATCCCAGATCCCCGGTCCTGTAGTATCGTTCCTTTCTTCCATCCGGGAAAATCCTCTCCTGAAAGCTTTTCTCAGTCTCTGCCGGATCATGATAATATCCTAGAGAAAGGGATTCTCCTGCCACGCAGATCTCACCGGCCTGCTCCGGTTCCCTTATTTCCCCGCCTTCCTCATTCAAGAGGAAAACCCGTCGTCCGGGAAAGGCCTTTCCTATAGGAAGTTTCTCTCCCTCTCCGGGGACTTTCTGCACCGGATAATAGGTACAGTTACAGGTGATCTCTGTAGGGCCGTAAAGATTCACAAACTCTGCTTCCGGCAGGGCCTCCTGCCAGCAGGCCAGCTGATTTGCCGGCATAACCTCGCCGCTGAACATAACTTTTCTCACATCTGAGGGGATCCTGTACTTAAATCCCCCCAGAGAAGATATCATGGTCAGGGCCGATACTGCCCAGATCAGCACTGTAGCCTTTTTCTCACATAGATAGTCTAAAAGAGCCGCCGGAACAGAAAACAACTGCCTGGGGATCAGCACCAGAGCCGCTCCTGTCATTACAGCAGAATAAATATCCTTTACAGACACATCAAAATCAAAAGGGGCCTGGTTTCCGATCCGGTCTTTTTCATCAATCCCAAATATCTCTGTAAAATGAGTGATAAAATCTATAACAGCCCGGTGGCTTACTGTAATTCCCTTGGGAGTTCCTGTGGAACCGGAAGTAAAGATCCCATAAAGGATGTCTTCGCTGCAGCTGTCTTTCCGCCGTCTTTCCAGCAGTTCCAGATCCGGCTCCTCTCCTGCCGCCTCATGGAGCAGACAGTAGTCTCCTGTGTAGCCGGCCTGCCGGATAAGAGGAATTTCCTCCGGCCGGATCAGGACCAGCTTTGGCCGGAGTACACGAAAAATTTCTTTCAGCCTCCGGGGCGGAAGTGCCGGTTCCCCGTTCACATAGAATCCGCCTCCATAGACAGCGCCAAACATAGCCGCCAGTGTCAGGGGACCTTTCGGCGCCAGGATCACTACCGGATCTCCAGAGGCGATCCTTTTCCCTGCGGCAGTTCCGATCCTCCTGGACAGATCTGCCAGTTCCTTCCAGGTAAGGGCCTCCTTATCATCTTCCACTGCTATCCTGCCGGGATACTTTTCCGCAGTCCTTTCTAAATACTCCAATATATTGTTCATCTCAGACACCTACATGAAAGTTTTCTTTGAAGAATTCTTTCTTACTGTGTTGTTTTTTCCTTTACTCTTATTAGATTTCTGTGTTTTTTTACCTGTTCCTTTCTTTTGGGTACTCTTTTTTGCGTTTGCAGAAGTTTTGCTCTTTTTGGTTTTAGACTCTTTTTTCACAGTCTTACTGTCTTTCTCACTGTCTTTTGTACTGTCCTTTGTATTTTCGCCTGTGTTTTCCCCTGTATTTTCCCCTTCTCCGGTTCCTCCTGTCTGCTTGGATTCCTGGGTATTGTTTTCTGCATTTTCCTGATTTCCATTCACATTCTGATCCTGTTTGTTTTTGTCCTCCTGTGTCTTCTGGTTCTTTTGATCTTTATCCTCTTTTTTCTCCTGAGTCTGTGTGGATTCTGTTTTACTCTTTGGCTGAGTCTCCTGGGCTCCTCCGCTCTTTCCTCCCGTGCAGGCGATCATTCCCAGAGCCATCACTCCTGCCACGCAAAATATCATACCTTTTTTTACAATTCCTTTTCCTGTTTTTCCAGCTGCCATTTTTTTAGCTCCTTTTCTTATGTATTTCAAAGATGTTTTCTTTGATGAGCCTATTGTGACAGGGAAATCTAAACAGATCCTGAATGAATCCTTAACAATTCTAAAAGCAGGATCTGAAAAAGAAATATGGGAGGCAGGCAACAGACCGACCTAAGTCAAATACCCCGATGAAAGCATCGGGGTATTTGACCCTCGCGGCAGTTGCCAAATGGACATGCCAGCATGTCCGCTTGGCTCGTTGCCCGCGGGAATAAAATCGGATAAGATCAAATAAGATATTGTCAGGGAATTACAGATCATAGGGATTAAAACGGGAAGATCAAATATTGGGAGACCGCAGCTGACCAGGTCACTACGGCCTGGAATGAATAAATCCAGAATATGAGAGGTAGTAGCAGTGGTACTGCTACGGCTTACAATAAGAAGTCCGAAGAATTGGGCTGTAGTAACCGAGTTACTACAGCCCAGAATAGAAAGTGAATGGTAAAAGATCAGAAACCTGTATTCTTATTAAAAATATCTTAAAGCTGAAAGGCCCATGGTCAGCAGTTTTCCATCTCTGACAGGGCTTCCTCGTCTGCCACCAGGATCACCTGAGGATGAAGCTGAAGGATAGAAGCGGGAACCTGAGGAGTAACAGGTCCCTGGAATGCCTGTTTCAGGATCTGAGCCTTTCCTTTTCCATTCGCTACCATAAGAATCTGTTTTGCGGACATGATACTCTGTATTCCCATGGTATATGCCTGAGTAGGAACCTGGTCCCGGCTTTCAAAAAATCTGGCATTTGCCTCAATGGTAGATTCTGCCAGATCTACACAGTGTGTCCCCTTTGGAAAATGATCTGCAGGCTCGTTAAAACCAATGTGACCATCATGGCCGATCCCAAGAAGCTGGATATCCTGCTGTCCTGCCTGGGAAAGGATCTGATCATACCCTTCACAGGCTTTCTGGCTGTCTTCTTCTGTGCCGTCAGGGAGAAAAGTTTTTTCCGTACGGATATTCACATGGGAAAAGAGATTCTCTCTCATATAATAAGCATAGCTCTGCGGGTCCTCCCTGTCCAGTCCTCTGTATTCATCCAGGTTTACCGTTGTGACCCTGGAAAAATCAAGATCCCCCTCCTGATAATGGCGGACAAGTTCTTTGTAAATCCCTACCGGGCTGGAGCCTGTGGCAAGGCCCAGGACACAGTCAGGCTTCTCTGTCATTACAGAAAAAATAATGTTGGCGGCTTTTCTGCTTACGTCTTCGTAATCTCTTGCTTTGATAATTCTCATTTTTCTTTATCTCCCTTTTAATTTGTCGGGGCAAGATATTTGCCCTATACCGCTGGAATTTCTCCGCAGTTCCTGCTCTTTACAACATTAATATAGTTTATCCATAACAGCTTTTGAGGCGTTTTCTCTGTATTTTCTGCTGGTCTCATAGTTTCTCCTCCAGTATTCCTGGTAAAGAAGATCTATGAGGTACATCTGTCCGATCTTGGCGGATACAGATCCTCCCTCCATAGGTCCTTCGTTGGCCCCGCACTGAAGGACTACATCACAGTAAGCACTCAGAGGTGATTTCTGAAACCGGGTGATACAGCCGATCCCTGCTCCTGCCTGTCGGGCGATCTTTGCTGTGTAAATGTTATCCTTAGTGGATCCGGAGTAAGAAAGGATCACAAGGAAATCTTCCTCTGTCATAGAGGCAGCTGTGACTGCCTGCATATGGGGATCTGATACACTGTATGCCTTTCCCGATATGCTCATGAATTTATTTCCCGCTTCCTGAGCAATAAGCTGGCTGTCGCTGACACCGAAGAAAAAGATCCGCCGTGCCTTTTCCATTCTCTCCAGAAATCCTTCAAAGCTCTCCTGGTTCAAAAGACGATAAGTCTCTTCCAGGGCTTCTACATGCTTCTGGAGAAGGCTTTCCGCAGAATCCTTCAGAGATTTCTCCAGATTCTGGTTATCCTCACTGGGCGCCCATTCCTCATCCTGATCGCTCATTCCCAGGGAAAGCTGCATTTTAAACTCCTGGTACCCCTGAAGGTTCATGGTCCTGCAGAACCGGTATACACTGGTCTCCCCTACCTGACAGGCATCTGCCAGATCTGTAATGGACATAAACAATACCTGGCGGGGATTCTGGAGAACATAATCCGCCACCTTCTTTTCCACCTTTGTAAGGGAATGGTAGGTTTCCTCTATACTCTGCATGAAATGATTCTGTTCCATGTTTTCACCTCCTGCTGTTGTGTTCTGATCATAGCGTATCACAGTTGGAAATTTTTTTCAATATTTTTCAAAATAAAAATTTCTTTTATTTAAGTTTATTCCTTTTCTTGCCTTTCTTGCCATTTTTTCGCCGGTAATCTATACTGTTACCAGACTATCTGAAAACTCACAGAGTTACTTGTTTCCGAAAACAAGTTTACATAATTTATATTCTTATCACGAAAGGAGCATCTTATGGCCAACATCCAAAAACAATTTCAAAATATCCCTGTCCCTAAAGCCATTCGGATCCGCGGCGCAAAAATCCACAACCTGAAAAATATAAATGTAGATGTTCCCCTGAACCAGATCGTAGGGATTGCCGGCGTCTCCGGCTCCGGAAAATCTTCTCTGGCTCTGGGTGTCCTTTACGCAGAAGGCTCCCGCCGTTATCTGGAGTCTCTCTCCACCTACACCAGACGGAGAATGACCCAGGCAGCTAAAGCCCAGGTAGATGAAGTTCTTTATGTTCCCGCATCTCTGGCTCTGAGACAGCGGCCGGGAGTACCTGGGATCCGCAGTACCTTCGGCACCGGTACGGAACTTCTTAACAGTCTTCGCCTCATGTTCTCCAGACTGGCCAGCCATCGCTGTCCAAACGGCCATTACCATCCGCCTTCTCTGAAGGTGGCTGCCGGCCAGGAGCTGATCTGTCCTGTGTGCGGCGTCCGGTTTTATGCCCCCTCAGCGGAAGAACTGGCCTTTAACAGCCAGGGAGCCTGCCGCACCTGCGGGGGTACAGGAATGGTACAGAATGTAGACCGCTCTTCCCTTGTACCTGACGAGTCCCTGACCATTGACCAGGGAGCCGTTGCTCCCTGGAATTCTCTTATGTGGTCTCTGATGACCGACGTCTGCCGGGCCATGGGTGTGCGGACAGATGTTCCATTCCGGGAATTGACTGAAAAAGAAAAAGCCATCGTCTACGACGGCCCTGCTGAAAAAAAGCATATCCTCTACCGGCCAAAAAACTCGGAACAGGCTACAGAACTGGATTTCACTTATTTTAACGCTGTCTATACTGTAGAAAACGCCCTGGCCAAGGTAAAAGATGAAAAGGGTATGAAGCGGGTGGAAAAATTTCTAAAACAGGATATCTGTCCGGACTGCGGAGGTACCCGGCTGTCTGAAGCCGCCAGAGCTCCGAAACTCCGTGGCATTTCCCTGGATCAGGCCTGTGAGATGACCCTGGCCGAGCTGATCAAATGGGTCACAGAGGTTCCTGCCTCTCTCCCGGAAGAAATGAGACCTATGGCAGAAAGTATCTGTCAGTCTTTTCTGGAAGCTGCAAAACGGCTGATGGATCTGGGTCTGGGTTATCTCACTCTTGACCGGGCTTCCTCAACTCTTTCCACCGGGGAACGTCAGCGTATGCAGCTGGCCAGGGCTGTACGGAACCGTACTACCGGAGTTTTATATGTTCTGGACGAGCCCTCCATCGGACTTCACCCTTCAAATATTGTGGGCCTTACCGGGGTTATGGAAGATCTGGTCGCAGACGGCAATTCTGTGGTCCTGGTGGATCACGATACCCAGGTGCTTTCCAAAGCCCAGTGGATCATTGAGATGGGACCGGAAGCAGGTTCCCGGGGAGGGCAGGTCATCGCCCAGGGAACTGTACAGGATCTTACCCGGGATCCGGCTTCAAAAATCGGCCCCTTCCTCTCCGGAACAGCTATCTCTGTAAGAGAAAGGACAAAAGCAGAAGATCTTTTTGCTTTGGGCAGTATCCATCTTTCCACTTCTGCAATCCATACAGTAAAACCCCTGGAAGTGGATATTCCAAAAGGCAGGCTTACCCTGGTCACTGGAGTTTCCGGTTCCGGAAAGACTACCCTGGTACTGGAAAGTATGATCCCCGGTCTGGAAGCAGTGACAAAGAAAAAGAAACTGCCGGACCATGTTCTCTCTATAGAAGCTCCGGACATAAAGCAGGTGAAGCTGATCGACGCCACGCCTATCGGCATTAATGTCCGATCCACCGTAGCCACCTACGCAAACATACATGACGAACTGCGGAAGACCTTTGCCAGATCTCCCGCGGCCAAAGAAAAAGGCTGGAAGGCCGGAGCCTTCTCCTACAACACCGGAACTCTCCGCTGTCCGGTCTGTGACGGGACCGGAGTGATCAGCCTGGACGTACAGTTTCTCCCTGATGTGGAGATTCCCTGTCCCCAGTGCCGGGGAGCCAGGTATTCCAAAGAAGCAGAACAGGTCCGGTATAAAAATAAAGAGGGGGCCTCCTACTCCCTGCCCCAGCTGATGTCCATGGACGTTTCCCAGGCGCTGGAAGCCTGCAAAGATCTGAAATCCGTCCGTCAGCGTCTTCAGGTCCTTCAGGATCTTGGTCTTGGCTATCTGACTCTGGGAGAAGAAACCCCCAGTCTCTCCGGTGGAGAGGCACAGCGGCTGAAACTTGCCAGCGAAATGGGAAAGCCTCAGGCTGACTCAGTGTTCGTCTTCGATGAACCTACCATCGGTCTCCACCCTCTGGATGTGCAGACTCTGCTGAATGTTTTCCAGACACTGATCAGCCAGGGCGCCACTGTCATTGTCATCGAACATGACCTGGATGTAATAAGAAATGCAGATTATATCATAGATATGGGACCTGGCGGCGGACTGGACGGAGGCCAGATCGTTGCCGCCGGCACTTTGGAAGACATAAAAAAATGCTCCCGGAGCCGTACCGGAAGCTTTCTGTAAAGATCCAAAGGGTCTTTTTATATCAAAATCTTCAGAGAATCATAACTGGCATATTTTTAAAAATAACAGGCAGCCTATCTTTTTTCTAAAGAAGCCGCCTGTTATTTTTAAATCATCACTTTTTGTTTTCTGCGAACATTACTGCGTACTCTATGGCATTCAGCAGACTGATATCACTGGCTTTTCCCGTTCCTGCCTGGTCAAAGGCAGTCCCATGATCTACGGATGTCCGTATGATAGGAAGGCCCAGGGTGATATTTACACCTGCCACTGCATCCCACTCCCTTTTCTCCTGATCATATACAAATCCTACCACTTTCAAAGGAATATGTCCCTGATCATGATACATTGCCACCACAATATCATACCAGCCGCCCCGGGCTTTTGAGAAAACCGTATCCGGAGGTACCGGGCCATCCGCCTGGATTCCCTCTGCTCTTGCCTCTTCTATAGCCGGGATGATCTCATCGATTTCCTCCCTTCCGAAAAGACCATGCTCGCCGCTGTGAGGATTCAGCCCTGCGACACCGATCTTTGGGGATGATATCCCCAGCCCCCGGCAGGCTTTATCTGCAATCCGTATTACATCCAGCACTCTCTGCTTTTTCACCCGGTCACAGGCCTCTCTTAAAGATACGTGAGTGGATACATGCACAACTCTAAGATTTTCATGTGCCAGCATCATCGTATAATTTTTTGTACCGGTATACTCCGCATAAATCTCTGTATGGCCGGAATAGTGATGACCGGCAAGGTTTACCGCCTCCTTATTAAAGGCATTGGTAACAGTTGCATCCACCTGCCCTTTCAGAGCCAGATCGATCACTTTTGTCACATATTGGAAAGCTGCGTCACCGCACATAGCCGACACTTCTCCCCGCTTCAGATCTTCCATTTTAACCAGATTCATATCCAGCACATCAATAGTCCCGAAAGTAAACTTTGCCTCACTTACTTCATGAACAGGGTTTATCTTCAATTCCGGATGACCGACCAGGTCAAGAGCCACTTCCATAACACAGGCATCTCCGACCACCAAAGGGCGGCACAGCTTATACAACTCTTTTTTCGAAAAAGCCTTTGCTGTTATTTCAGGTCCTATGCTTGCCGGATCTCCCATAGTAATTCCTATGATCTTCTTCTGCTCCATATTACAGATCTCCTCCGTATCTCTTCCGTTTTACGCCCTTGCCTTTCTCTTAACCTCAACTTTATGAAGCCAGGATACCAGGATCGGACAAAGAATAGCAGTTACGATAATGGCTGCTGTGATCTGTGCAGTTGCTGCCTCTGAAACAGCCAGAAGTGTTGCGTCTACTGCTGCCACAGCTGCCGGAGTTGCCGCTGCATTTCCTGCAGTGGTTCCGATAGCAGCTCCGACTTCCGGATGATCCATCTTAAGAAGACGATATACCAGATAGCCGCCCATACCGGTAATTGCTGTACATGCCACACCTAAGATGATACCCGGTGCTCCGGCAGTGATCAGGTTCATGATATTCAGTCCTGCGCCCAGAGGAAATGCAAAGAAAGGGATCAGCATTGTTGCTCCGGGTTCACAGAATTTCCGGATATCTTCATCCAGGTTTCCAAGAATACAGCCTACGATAACCGGAATGATACATCCGATCAGCATAGTGATCGGAATCTTAGCCACACCAGCCGCACCTAACGCCAGCATAGTAAAAAACGGTCCGTCGTTAATAGACAAAATAGAAACAGCGCCTACGTCTGTTGCATCTCCATATTCTCCGGCAAGAGCTGCATACAGACCACCATTAGAGTTGGCGATCGCACCTACGATAGCAAGAGTGGAAAGTCCGAGAAATCCCGCTTCTCCAAACAAAGCTCCGCAGATCAGACCAATGGCGATACCAAGACCTACTTTAACAGCAGTGATCACAACTCCTTTGTAAAGAGTTACACCGGCTTTTTTAAAATTAATAGTTGTTGCATTACAGAAAATGAACACTGCCAGGATAGGCATTGCTCCGGATTTCCACAGATAAGTGGTAAAAGTTCCATCAAACATCGTCCAGATCTGGTCACCGCAGATAGTATTAAGGATCGCTCCCAAAAGCAGGGGTACTACCATCAATCCTCCCGGTATCTTTTTAACAGTCTGTAATATTTTCATCTATATTCCTCCTCTTTTTACAATTATTTTGCTGCGATCAACCGGAAAATATTATCCGCAGTCCAGGACAGGTTTTCGCGGCTGTGATGCCTGCTGACGGAAAAGTCCTGAGGCAGCCTGTTAATAGGGAATACTGCAGTCACTCCCATCTCATAGGCACTTCCGATCTCTTTGTCTTCCGCGCCTCCTACAATAGCAATTACCCTGCGTCCCTGTTTTTTGGCCCGCTCTGCAATTCCTATCACAACTTTTCCCCGCAGACTCTGAGAATCCAGCTTACCTTCTCCTGTAATGATATAATCTGCATCTGCGATCATCTCATCAAACTTTACTGTATCCAGCACGGTCTGGATTCCCATCTGAAGACGTGATCCGAAAAATGCGATCATTCCTGCACCCATGGCTCCGGCCGCACCGGATCCAGGTACCTGACTGATATCTTTTCCTGTGGTCTCCGTGATCACTCTGCTCAGATTTTTAATGCCTTCATCCAGTGCCAGGACCATATTCTCATCCGCGCCTTTCTGGGGGCCGAAAATATGCGCTGCACCAGAAGGCCCGTACATCGGATTATCAATGTCACACATTGTCACGATCTCAACTCCGTCCAGGACAGGATCCCTGCCGGAAAGATCGATCTTTTCTATCTCAGCGGTATTTCCCCCTGTAGGTACAAATTCATTTCCGTTTTTATCATAAAATTTAATGCCTGCCGCAGCCGCCGCTCCGCAGCCGCCGTCATTAGTACAGGAGCCGCCCAGTCCTACGATGATCTTTTTCACGCCCTTACCTGCCGCAGCAAGGATCAGCTGTCCCACACCATATGTAGTAGTTTTTTCCGGATCCTTCCTTTCCTCTACCAATGGAAGGCCGGCACAGGCTGCCATCTCGATCACCGCTGTATTTCCTCCGTCGATCAGTCCGTAATAAGCCTCCATGTCTTCAAAGAAAGGACCTTTTACTGTTACATATTCTTTTTCTCCGCCTACAGCTGTGATAAACGCATCTACAGAACCTTCTCCTCCGTCTGCTACAGGAACGCTTACCGCTTCACAGTCCGGGAAATAAATTCTGGCTTTTTCTTCCAAGAGCTGACAGATTTCTGCAGAACTTAAAGTTCCTTTAAAGGAATCCGGTATCAGAACCAGCTTCATCTTCCATTCCTCCTTTATTTTTCCCGTACGATCACAGAAACCCCATCCGGGATCACAGTTACTTTATAGTCGTCTTTCTTTACGATAGCTTTTGCTTTCTCCATGGCTTCTTCCATGCTGTGAGCCGGGATCATATGCATATCCTCCACCAGCTGGTCATCACAGGAGGAGACAAAGATAACTGTTGCTTTCAGCAATACACGTGCGAAGATCTGGGACTGCCACTGGTCAATGATGGTCTCCTCCGGTTTTCTATCCAGAAATGTCTTCATCATACGGTTCAGGTCTTTCTCATCTCTAAAAGTTTCGTGGAATGATTTACCGCCATGGCCATCAGACGCTTTAGACAGCATAATGATCACACCGCCCTCATTGACTGTTGATTCTGCTGCCGTCATTCCCTTTACAGACTGATAAATGTTCTGATCCAGAGGGTAACCGCCGTTTGTTGATACAACAATATCTGCCGGAACAGCATCTACCTGACATTTGGATGCCAGGAATTCCCTTCCTGCTCTATGAGCAAGATCACAATCTCCTGCTACTGCAAAAACAGGATCATGGGCTGCATCGATCACAACATTCACAATAAAATCCAGACGGGCTGCTCTTGCAGCATACAGCATATCATTATGGATAGGATTTCCTTCGATCACGCCTGTTCTTGCATGAGGATCTGCTATAAATCCGGAATTATGATTGTACATTACTGTTTCCCTGCTTGCCACTCCCGGAAGTACGCTCTTTCTTCCGCCGGAGAAGCCTGCGAAAAAGTGCGGTTCGATAAATCCTTCCGCTACCAGAAGATCAGCTTCTACTGCAATCTTATTCAGGATCAGGTTTCCTCCTGAAGGCAGTTTTCCCACATAAACCAGATTGTCTTTGTCATCACAGTCATGTACGATAACCTTTTCTTTTTCCATAATTTCCGGTCCAAACTTATCCACCAGTTCTTCATGGGTGGTGGAACGGTGAAGTCCGGTAGAGATCAGGATCGTAATATCTGCATCCGGATTACCTTTACGTATCTCCGCCAGAAGAAGAGGCATGATAATATGGCTTGGCACCGGACGTGTATGATCAGAAGAAATTACAACTATGTTTTTCTTTCCCACAGCCATCTCACTGAGACGAGGTGTTCCAATAGGGTGTTCCAGAGCTTCCTGCACCAGCTCCGCTCCGTCTTTCGGCGCCTTGTAGCTGTGAAGCTCTGACATCAGCACACCTGCCAGATGCTCTTCTTCAACGTTTAAAGTCAGTTTTTCTTTCCCGTATGGCAGTAAAAATGTTTTCATAAATAAATCTCCCTTCTTTTTTATCTTTTTAAAGCCTTACTGAGCTTTTTTTCAATAGGATTCAACAAGTTTCTTCTTTCAGCTTTCTCATGGCAAATAAAGCTGCAGATTCATCACCAAAGGCTCCTGCTTTCGTTATCAGTTTCATCCCGTCAAATCTTCCTCCTCTGATCCGGATCAAAGGTATACCTGTCATTAATTCTGACAGGATTTCTGATCCATCTGCCTGGATATCTCTTAAAAGTCCGAGGGCTGTATCGCCTCCTGTCACAAATACACCGGAAACAGGCACTGCATCCAGGATTTCTCCCGCAAGTCTGCCTATCAGAGAACGAACATAGTCGCCTACCTCATTCAATGTCATATTCTTCTGCGCTCCCGCCTCCTGTGACAGGCCAAGATCCAGGCGATCATAAGAAGTAGTGGTCAGAAGGATCGTATCCTCTCCTCTCCTGAGAGCTTCGATCCCCCGGTCCCGGTAAAACCCGGGATCTGCCTTTCCCTGAAGCAGTTCATGGACCGGAATCTTGACCAATGTGATACCTGCCTGTTCACAGCAGCGCATTTGCTGATTTGTAACAGAGCTGATACTGGCTGCTATGCCAAATGCCGGGCGGGATGGCCGTTCTTCTTCCATCAGGCTATCCGCGATCCCTGCAGTTCCTACATACAAAGTCTTCTTTCCTGAGGATTTTGCCGCACGTACGATCCGCATCAGATCTTGATCAGTTTCTGCGTCACAGACAAAAATCCTTCCGCCGCCCAGAGTAAAAGATGCGCTTCTGACATCCGGAAGCCGCTTTAATATGATCGGTTCATTATAACACCAGGATAATATTTCCATCAGGTTATCTTCCATCACCGGATTCTTCGGATCGAGAGCAAGTTCTGTTTTACAGATTGCAACACCGTTTAAACGCTGGATCCCATCTACCGTTATACGTCCAAGTCCCGGAAGAGCCGGTGCAAAAATAATCTGCTCAGGATCAAACGCTTCATCCACAGCTTTTACTTCTGGACCTATATTCCCCCGAAGAGTAGAATCTACCTTTTTGACCACATAGCGATATTGAGAGAAGTCCACCTGTTCTACAGCCTGGGCAACGATCTCTGCAGCCTGTTCCGGCGAAGCCGACCGGGATTCTGTATCGATCACTATAGATCCGTTATAGCTGATTGTTTTACCTGGAAAGAGCACTTCTGTAGCACAGCCCCGCTTACGGAGCTGGACCCCCGTATCATTTGCACCGGTAAAATCATCCGCAATGATAAGATAGCGTTCTTCCACGATTTATCACCCCTTCCGTTCATTTTTGAAACACTTTCGATGTATCTCAAAAAAACTTGTACATTTTCCCATATTTTATAGCAAATCTTCTTTATTTTCCAGCAATTTTCCTATATAATATGTTTAAGTTTGGAACATACCGTTGAAATGAAAGGAATCTCTATGAAAAATAAAATTCGTATTTTAGGAATTGCCCCTTATCAGGGGCTGGTAGGACTGATGAATCAATACGCAAGACATTATACGGACATAGAATTAACCGCTATGTGCGGCGCCATGGAGGCAGGTGTAGAACTTGCACTGAAATATCATCAGGATTATGATGTGATCATATCACGGGCAAATACTGCCCGGCTTATTTCCCGGGCAGTTACAACTCCCGTCATTGATATCGGGATGGGCTATTATGATGTGCTCCGATGTATAAAAATGGTAGAAAGCAGCAAAACAAAATTCGCTATCGTAGGTTTCCGCACACTTACCTCAATTGCCGACGATATCTGCGAACTTCTGAAACTGCCTATTGAAGTTTTCTCTATATCTACTGCAAAGGAAGGCTGTCAGCTTCTGGACCAGCTGAAAGAACAGGGATATAAGACCGTTATATGTGACACTGTGCCATATAATTACGCAAAGCAGATCGGCATTACACCGGTCCTTCTGACATCCAGTGTGGAAAGCCTGAAAGCTGCTGTAAAAAATGCTAAACATGTCTGGAAAAGTAATCAGAGGCTTTTTTCTTCTCTGACTATGATGAAGCATCTTTTAAATACCAGTTCAAACAGTTTTCTGGTATTACGCACAGACGGCGTCTGCCTGTATTCTACTCTTCTGCCGGAAAACGAGGATCTGATCACCCGGCAGCTTTTAGATGAGCTTCCCAGATCCAGGAATGAAAAAAAACGTTCTTTTTTTATTACGGTCAATGATCTTATGTACTCTGTGCTATCAGAATTCTGCGAAGACGGCGTCGAAGATTATGTGATCTTCAGCATCCAACAGTCTAAGATACCTATATCCTACTCAAAGTACGGTATCTCTATCCTTAATGAAAAAAGCGCCCAGAAGAGTTTTTCAGATAGTTTCTACAGCCGCACCGAGCTTGCCAGAGAAATTATCGCTGATACAGAAACTTTATCCGATTCTACTTCCAGTCTTATGATCGCAGGGGAGATCGGTACCGGAAAGGACCGGGTAGCTCATATTTACTACGCTAAAAGCTGTCTCCAGTCCAATCCTCTTTATGAAGTGAACTGCTCACTTCTCAATGATAAAAGCTGGAATTTTCTTGTGAACCATTACAACTCCCCTTTTACAGATAATGGAAATACCATTTATATTTCAAATCTGGATGCTCTTGGCAGATCCAGGCAGAAACAACTTCTTTCCATTATCCTGGATACGAACCTACATGTGCGCAACCGTCTGATCTTTTCCTGCACCCATACCTGGGGAACCCCGCTTCCCCATATAGCTCAGGAATATACCAATGCGCTTGGCTGTCTTCTGATCCCTATCATTCCTCTCCGCTATCAGGAAAAGGACATCGCATCCTCTGCCGCACTTTATATTGATGCCTTAAACCAGTCCCTGGGCTCTCAGGTAGTAGGGCTGGATGACGAAGCCGCCAAGCTTCTATGCGGATACCAGTTTCCCTATAACCGTACGCAGCTGAAAAGGATCTTAAAAAAAGCCGTATTAAAAACAGATACTGCTTATATCACCGGAAATACGATCCGAAATATCCTGATAGAGGAATCTCATCTCTTTCCGGATCCGAAACTTTCCTTGCCGGAAGAATATGAAAACTTATATGCCAGTGCTGATGATCAGGCAGAAAAATATTCTCCGGATAAATCCTCGCTGCATTTGCAGATAGATCTGAATCATTCTCTGGATGATATAAACCGTCAGATCATCCAGCAGACAGTTAAACTATGTGGAAATAACCGAACTGCCGCAGCAAAAAAACTGGGGATCAGCCGTACAACCCTGTGGAGGTATCTGAACAGATAATCGATGTTATCTTTCTGTCCAGCCTTGCTTTCCCGGTATACAGCTGATATATATTTACCGCCTCCTGTCATTTTGCTGTTTTTTCTCCCGTATTCTTCTTCATAGACCCCAGGATCTTTTTAAACTGGATCCCAAAGAGAACTGCGGTAAATGTAACGGCCAGCAGGTCAGCAATTGGCTCCGCCATATAGACCGCCATAGTCTGATCTGACCGGAGGATCTGAGGCATGATATAGATCAGGGGGATCAGAAGGACAAATTTTCTCATAACCGCCACCACAATGGATTCTTTCGCTTTTCCCAGGGCATTGAAGGTCATCTGGCAGGCCATCTGGATCCCGAACAGGAACATGGATCCCATATAGATCCGCAGGGCTGTCCTTGTATATTCCATCAGCCGTGTGTCAGAAGTGAACATCGCCGCAAATCCTCCCGGAAGTGCCATGACCAGGATCCAGAGGAACACCGAGTATCCCAGGCTGACTTTCAGAAGAAGCTTAAAGGCCGATCTCACCCTGTCCTGATCTCCTGCGCCGTAACTGTAGCTGATAATAGGCTGGGCCCCCTGTCCCAGTCCCTGAAGAGGAAGCATGGCAAACTGCATAACACTGGTAAGGATAGTCATAGCCCCTACCGCAATATCCCCTCCATATTTCTGAAGAGAACTGTTAAAGCATACAGAGATCACGCTTTCGCTGGCCTGCATGATAAAAGTAGCAACTCCCAGGGCCAGGCAGGGCAATATGATCTTTGGAACAAGCCTGAGATTCTTTCTCCGGATCTTCAGGAAAGTCTTTTTCCCGCAGAGGAAACTGACTACCCAGATACAGGAAAGAGCCTGTGAAATAATGGTAGCCAGCGCTGCTCCCCGCACATCCATATGAAATCCAAAGATAAATACCGGATCCAGGATAATGTTTGCTACTGCGCCGATGAGGACAGAAAGCATACCTGTCTTGGCAAATCCCTGGGCAGTGATAAAAGCGTTCATTCCCAAGGTGATCTCTACAAAAATCGTTCCCAGGGCATAGATGTTCATATAATTAACGCCGTATTCAATGGTATTTTCACTGGCCCCGAATGCCATAAGAAAATCCCGGTTCCAGATCAGCAGCACAATAGTCAGCACTACAGAAATAAGTATCTGGAGCACAAAACAGTTTCCCAGGGTCTTTTCCGCAGATTCTTTATCCTGCTTGCCCATAAAGATGGAAGCTCTGGGCGCTCCCCCGTATCCCACCAGAGCCGCAAAAGCAGAAACGATCATGATCAGAGGCATGCACACACCTACGCCAGTCAGAGCTGTTGCTCCGATATCCGGAATATGGCCGATGTAGATCCTGTCCACGATGTTATACAGCATATTGATCAGCTGAGCCGCCACTGTAGGAAGAGCCAGCTTAAGGAGCAGCCGCCCCAATGGCTCCGTCCGAAGGAACTCTTTATCTGTATTCATTTCTGTACTCTGTTCTTTATGTCTCATGATTTATCTCTTCCTTCCATTGCATTTTTCGTGTTTTTGAATAGTCTCTGGAAAAACCTGCTGTAGATTTCCAGCTCTTCTTTTGTAAAGCCTTCCAGTATAGTTTCCAGAAACTCTTCTCTCACTTCATCAATACTTTCTGTCACCGGTTCCGCCAGGGGCCTCAGTTTCAGATGGATCCTTCTCCGGTCTTCCATATCCGGGATCCGTTCCAGCAATGATTTCTGTATCAGCGCCTCAACGCCTTTTGATACTGCTCCTTTAGAAAGCATTCTCAACTCCACAATATCGGCCGCTGTATCTTTTTCCGGGTTATTCCGGAGAAAACTGATAATATCCGCTTCCACCAGGGTGAGATCATGCTCTGTACAGACCCTTTTGAGCATCTTATCATACAGACGGAACAGGCTCCTCAGCCCTATAAATAATTCTGTAGTCCTTCCCATTATCCTCTCCCTTTCTTTAAGATCATTGAACAGATTTTCTATATCTAAAATGGTTTCTTTAGAAACTGTTTCTAAAGAAACATTTTATCACACTATACAGATCCGTCAAGGATTAAAAGGGGATTTATTACAGGCAATTCATTACTACACGGATCATCATCTCTTTTTCTTGGGGATTGGATTCTGCCATCATATTTCGTCACTCAAATCATGGCAAAATTATGGCCAAACAAAAATGATAATTTAGTTTAGACAGATATGTCATTGCAGGTATTCCGTCTTATGAAAAATGTCAGCGAAAGTTTGGCCGGACGGGTCGGAATCGTAAACCTGCTGGGATTATCCGATGCGGAGATCTACCAGGAACCCAGCGAGCCTTTCCAAACGGACGCCGAGCATTTGATGGAGCGTTTGTCCGTAAAAAGAAAAAGAGATTTGAATGAGATCTACCGCAGGATATTCAAAGGTTCTATGCCGGAGCTGTATGCAGACGAAAATGTGGATTGGGAGACTTATTACCGCTCCTATGTTAATACCTATCTGCAAAGGGATATTCGGGATCTGGCACAGGTGGCGGATGAAATGCAGTTTTACAATTTTATGACGATTGTTGCCGCACAGACCTCAAAACCTGTTGTCTATGAGGAACTGGCGAGTACCGCAGGCATTTCAGCTCCAACGGCAAAGAAATGGCTCTCTGTTTTGGTGTCGTCTCATATCATCGCGCTTGTACAGCCTTATCACAACAATGCACTCAAACGGGTGGTAAAGATGCCATTGATCCATTTTCTGGACACCGGTCTAGCAGCGTATCTCTTAAAATGGGGCAATCCCGAAGCACTGGAAAGAGGCGCCATGTCCGGGGCGTTCTTTGAGAGTCATGTTTTTTCAGAGATTTATAAGAGTTATCTGAACGCAGGAAAGGAGCCGCCTGTTTTCTATTACAGAGATAAAGACCAGAAAGAAATAGACCTGCAGCTTTATCAGAATGGTGTGCTTTCTCCGATAGAGATCAAAAAATCGGCGTCACCAGGCAAAACCGCCATTAAAAACTTCAAGGTATTGGAACCTGTTACCAGGGAATCGGTTTTCGGAAGTTTAGAGTCTTTGAAGGTCGAGATTGGAACCGGAAGCGTGGTCTGCATGGCAAACGATCTGCTGCCTGTGGACGAAAAGAACTGGTACGTACCAGTTTGGCTCATTTAATCCGTATTTTGCAGAAGGAACGAGGACTGAGCAGCCCTCGTTTTTCTGTGCCGACACCCTGCAAAAGAAAACCAAGGAATATACTGGGGATGATATGGGTGGTCTGCGAGCTGCCCCCTGTGGATTCCGGCTACCGGGGCGAGATCCACCCTTTTGTCAGCAATGTGGGAAATGAGGCCCACAGAATAATCATTCCAGAATTTTTTTCTCTGTATCACCGTATACTTCAGCAAATCTTGCTGCAAAACTTGGAGCCGCCACAAGATGATGCCACAAAATCACTGGCGATATTCTAAAAAGATAGCTTAACAGTACGCAGCCTACCGCAAAGTGGCAGAAAAAAAACAATTTTATCATTGCTTGCCTTTTTTACTCTGTAAATATTCCCTTCTCTTATATAACCATGTTCTTTAAGAAATTCATTAAAATTTTCCGTTACCCAATCATATTCTTCTTTTGCTTTTCCTTCTTGAAAAATCGGATCTTTCCACCAATTATCGTAATTATACAATAGTCTATCTGTATACCAAAGCGGTCACAAAAAATACTGTCCGCCAAACTTTAAATGCGGACCGGATGTTTACGGCCACTACATTATCCATTTTCCCACTGTCACATTCATATTGCCGCCGCTTTCAAAAATTAAATATTTTTCTTCTTTGAAAATAGCATTGTAACTGTTTTTTGCATAGAAAAAGCAGGATGTCAAACATCCTGCCTATATTCCTGAATATTCTGTTCTCAATAATTACCTCTTCACCGACTGCAATCAGCCCTGTTTTGCAGCTCTTTCTGCCTTTCTCTCCTCCCACAGCTTTTCTGCTACAGGTTTCCAGTCTTCTGCGTATCTATCACATTTTGCACATAGATGTTCCACAGATTCCGGAGACTGAAGGTCTGTAGAGTGAGCCTGGGTTCCTTCCACCATCTTTCTCAGTTTTTCCGGATTTTCCAGCATAGGACATGGTCTCAGCATGTTGTCATTAAATGGCTGTCCGTCATGATATGCCATCATGATCGGAGACTGCAGAGCCTCAAGCAGAGTCTTTTCCCGGATATTGGAATCTGAATAATGGACAAAAACACATGGGTCAATGTCGCCATTTGCGTTAATATGGAGATAACGGCGCCCTCCTGCAATACAGCCCTGGACATACTCTGCGTCATTCTGGAAATCCATGGCAAAGAGAGGTTTGACAGCACGATAATGACGGATACGGCGATAAGTCTCTACCCTCTGTTCCGGCGTAGGCAGCAATTCCGGGGACGCGTCATTTCCCACAGGCATGTAATGGAAATACCAGATAAAGTAAGCCCCCTTCTCGATCAGGCTGTCGAAAAATTCCTCCGAGGTAATAGATTCAAAGTTCGCGCTGGTATAGCAAGCAGAGATACCATAGATCAGTTTTTTCTTCTTCAGCAGTTCCATAGCTTTTGTAGCCTTCTGATATACCCCTTCTCCCCGGCGCTGATCTGTAGCGCTTTCAAATCCTTCCAGAGAGATCGCAGGGATAAAGTTACCCACACGGAGCATATCATCCGTAAAAGCCTCATCGATCAAAGTACCGTTAGTAAAGCACAGGAAAATACAATCATTGTGTTTCTCACACAGACGGATCAGATCTTTTTTCCGGACCATAGGTTCTCCACCTGTGTAGATATACATATAAACTCCCAGTTCTTTTCCCTGACGTATGATATCATCGATCTCCTCATAACTGAGGTTTAATTTATTTCCGTATTCAGCAGCCCAGCAGCCGGTACAGTGCAGGTTGCATGCACTGGTAGGGTCCAGCAGGATAGCCCATGGAATATTGCAGCCGTATTTTTTCCGGCATTCCTCCTGCTTCGGCCATCCTACCAGAGAAGTATTTATAAAAAAGTTAACCGCTGTTGTCTTCATAACATGGGGATCCACATCCTTCAGAATATGGCGGATATATCCATAATAAGGATTCTCCGGGTTCGTGATAGCTTCCCGTATGGCCTTTCGCTGGGGGAGAAGCTGATCTCCTGCAAATTTGTCTGCCCAGTCCATGATCTTTACAAGATTTTTATCAGGATCTTTATACAGGTAATTAAAAGCCTGTTCCAATCCGAATTTTTTTATCGTTGTTGACACATCCATAGTAATTTCCTCCTTCGCAAAATATCAGTCTGATCCGATTTTTGTTATACCAGAGCCTGGAGAAATATACTACTTGCAATTTTCTAAATCTGTCTTGACAAAATTCCGAAAATGTCAAAAATCCTGACTTTTTTGCCGTTTTGTAAGGATAAATGTCAAAGCAGCCCCGGCCGGATCAACTGTTTTTCTACGGCTGGGAAACTCCTTCATAGACCCAGGTTACTCCCTGATCCGAGAACTGAAACAGGATCCCGTCCTGTTCTCCGGCTCCTGTTGTCACCAGAACTGTAAGAGCTCCATCCTGTTCTTCGGGCATACCTATATAATCATAATCATTCACCGTAAGTCCATATTTTGTTCCTTCCTCCGGAATCTGGGAAACAGAATCCATAGGAAGCTGTACCTGAGTAAAAGTCTCTCCCCCGTCTCTGGTCATATACAGAGTGGAAGAAGACTGGGAGGCTCCCGTAAGACCGGCAAACCCGAAGTTTTCATCAAAGAATATAAGTCCTTCTGTGACGCCGATCTGCCCTCCAAAAGGATCTTTATTGGCCATTTCCCAGGAAGTTCCGCCGTTTTCCGTCTTTTCCATCTGGTAAAATCTGCTGCCTGCCGCAGCGTCCGCCACCACCAGCCGCCAGCCCAGATCATCATTCAAAAAGAAATACATGGTTCCGTCTGTATTATCCACACTCCAGGTCTCCGCCTCTTTGGCAGACTCTGTCTGCTGCTGTTCCTGCTCCTGATCCAAAGTTTCCCGGCTTATATACACCGGTTCCATAATATACCGGACAGGGGTGACATACTCCGCAGCCGGGATATGGAGAGACACCTCAAATCCCTGGATCTCCCCGCCTGCCTGCATCTGTTTCATAGCCTTGTCATCAAAAGTTATACCGTCTCCATCCACATCTCCAGGGAGATATTCCAGCCCGTCCAGAGAATCAAAAGACCGCTTTCCCATATACAGGATCTCAAATTCATCTCCCATACCGGCCTGAGCCCAGGCATTTACCGTCTCTTCACAGGAAGCATTTTCAAGGATCGTCAGCATAGGGTCCAGACGTTTATCTTCATCAAAATCCGTATCTGCATTTCCATTGATCCTGACCGTCATATCCCGGCCTCTGCTCTCATCATAGTCGATGAGAAAGGTCCTGGTCCTTCCATTCTTATCCTGTCCATATAAGAATGTATAAATAGATTTGATCTTTCCATTCGCATCAAAGGTCATCTGATATTGATTGACAATATAAAGGTCCTCCGGCAGATCCAGAGCCCCATCCAGATCCTCAAGAACTCCTTCCACACCGTCCGCAAAGAAATTATCATGTTCCAGAACCACTTCTTTCTGGTTTCTCCACTGATCCAGTTCCCAGGACAGGGCGCCATTATAGGGAATCCCGGCGTAGATGATCCGGCCAATCAGATAAGCCGTAGCAATAGATGCCACAAGCCCTTCCGCCCACAGAAATTTCGTCTGCATAGAGCTTCGCTTTTTCCCTTTTCCTATGTATTTTCTGGAGATCAGCCACAAAACAAAACTGACCAGAAACACAGCTCCCACCGGCACAAGCACCGCCAGGTGCATTCTGACCCCCCCGAACTGGCACAAATGCCATAACTGGTACAATATGAATATATAGCAGAGCAGACTGATCTTTCCGCAGAGATGATAAATGGCTTTCATCCGCTTTCTCCTCCCCTTTCCTGTTTTCCTCACTGCAACGGAGAATATTTCCTTAACTGAAATATAAGTTTCTTTTCATTTAATATTGCACGTATAAATTTCCAAGTCAAGTCCGGGCTTCTTTATTCTCTACCTTAGAACTGTAAAAAAATACGGTTACATCGCAAAAATCTGCTTGTAACCGTACTTTCAGGAGGCTTCTATCCCAGAAGCTTCCTCACCATCTCCCCGTCAAAGGTCACCGCCTTCACATGATCCACTTCGATCTGATACAGGGCATTCGCCGCAATGTGTTCCGCCGCCTGTTCCAGGTCACGGATACCGCTGGTATTCTTATGCAGCTCGATCACTGCCTCCAGTCCCTCCGGGGTCAGGGTACACTCCTTCTCCTCCATGCCGATCCGCTTCAGCACCTTTGGAAGGGCATATTTTGAGAAGATCACCTTTTTCTCCTCTGCCGTATAATCCGGGATCTCGATCACTGCAAACCTGGACATCAGAGGAGCACTAATCTGATCCTTATCATTAGCTGTAGCGATAGGATAAACTCCCGATGTAGGGATCATACACTCCATATAGTTGTCGGTAAAGCCCAGGTTATCCAGAAGAGTCAGGAGCACATCCGCCGGATTGCCGTTTCCTTTTCCTGAAGCCGCCTTGTCCAGCTCATTGATGATAAAAACCAGGTTAGACTCTCCTGCCATGGAAAAGGCTTCCATGATGATCCCCGGCTTTGCGTTGGCATAGATCCTGGAACTTCCGGTAAGCTGTTCCGGATCATTAATGGAACTCATATCCAGGGTAGTCCATGGCAGCTTCAGGATACGGGCCACTGCATAGGCGATCTGAGACTTTCCCGTTCCTGCGGGACCGATGAGCAGAAGACCATAGGCAGGCAATGTGTGGGTACGATTGATCTGGATGATGGTCTCAATGATCCTCTGTTTTACAGATTCCATACCGTAAAGCTCTTCGTCCAGGATCCTCCTGGCCTCGTCCGGATCAATGGCCTCAAAATAATTTCCTTTCCACTGGATGTTCATCATAATGGAAAGAGCTCTCTGAGCGTGGCGTCTCTCCTCGGGAGATACCTCATTGGACTTGGCAACTGCCAGATTCCTTCTGGCCCAGAGACGGATATTATCCGGCAGGGTCCTTCCTGCACAGGTGATAAAGTCCGTAATACTCTGGATACTGGTCAGCTTCATGCTGTCCCCTGTTTCTTCCTCATCTTCATCGGGGACTTCCTGGGAAGGAGCGTCGCTGGACAGCAGCCGCTCGATCATAAACTGAAGAAATCCATCCTCTGCGGAAAGCTTTGCTCCTCCTCCAAAGGCGATCTCACGGATCTTGTATACTGCATACTTACCTTCTTTTACCGCTCCGGAAAGCCGTACATTAATATGGTTTTCTCCCAGCCATTTCAGAAGGCTGACAAACCGGGCGTCGATTTCCAGAATATCCTCGCTGACAGTTCCTTCCTCTCCTTTAAACTCAAAAGCCGTCCGCCGGATGGGATTGGTAAAGATCCCGCTGGAATGGTGGACAAGCTTCCCCGCCTTATTGTCCAGGATCAGGATGGGGTGCTCCGGTGAACTTTCCGGGCAGTTGGTGTAAAATACTTTATAGGTACATTCAGGAATCTTAGAGTCCTGTGGTGAATTGTTAAAATCAAAAACTGGCATAGTGCACTCCTCTTTAAATCAATAATTTTTTTGCATATTTGAACTGGATAATATCTCTGGGGGCTGTTTCTGTATATGCTTCTTCTTTGTGCATAAACGCTACAATTTCATCCTTGCTCATTCTTCCCAGTTTCTTGATAACAATATCCAGAATTTCTCTGTCGCTTTTATCTAAGGTTTTAAACTCTTCCGGCCCCTGCAGATGAAAATGATAAGCATTTGTTTCGCCCATATCTACTTCCTCACAAGGCACATTTTTTAAATCAATAATAAAGTCGTGTCCTATGGGTACCGCTCCCATTGGAAGGGCCTGGTATATCAATCCTGTTATCGCTCTGCCCCTGATCTTATAGGAGAGGGCGTCCGAATACCACAATAGTTTCATCAGTTTGACTTTATACAAACTTGTCACTTTAGAAGAAGCTGCAAAATACCGAATCACATCCACTACCTTATCCAAAGACAGTGTTGTATTTCCATGAAACATCTTATTTTCATGAAATCTTGCATACTTTGCTTCTATTGTTTTTCTCAGATATCCGTCCTGTTCATTTTCGAAAAGAAGCGTCGCTGTATCAAAATATTTATGGTAAACCTCCTCAGACAGGTTTCCTTTAGCTTCTTGAAGCAAACTTAAAAACCATTCCGGATCCCTGTTTAATTTCTTTAATATAGTGTCGTGGGCTTTGTCCTGAACCTGATGGCTTTCATATCTCGTTATAGTTTTGCCTCCCCATCCCAGAAGGACAGAAAGGTCGCTTTGGCTGATCCCATATTTTTCCCGAATCGCCCGTATCTCTCCGGAAGTCAGAAGCCCATGTTTTTTCCTGTATGCATCTTTAAGCGCAATGTCATTATTTTTCAGCATTTCTTCGTCTGCATACAGTTCTTCTGCCTGATCGCAATATAAATACATAGCTTCATAGCTAATTTGTTCGTTTTTAAAGCTGGCATGTTCTTGTACAAGGACAGTCTTCACTTCATGCTCTTCCATACAGCAGACGCATAATCGTTTTTCACTTTTCATCATCTTCATCATGAAAACACCTCCTAGCCTTTTCTATATGGAAACATTTCCGGTTTAAACGGTTTCTCCGCAAAATGAAATGACATCACAAATGTTGTAGTAATTCCATAAGCCCCCAACAATTCAACTCTGATTTTAATATATACTTCATCCTTTCCATTATAAACCCTTCCAAATTCTCTCATTTCGCTTCTATTTGGAAATCGAAGGTCCTTTACAGTTCTCATATACTCCTCTACTGTCAGCAGTCTTAATTCACGTTTTAAAGCTGTTACCGGATCTTCATCTGGGAATAATTGATTCACCGTATATTGATTTGTATATTTTTCATTTCTTAAATCATCAATACGCCTGTGTATCTGAAAATTAATCTGTGCACCATGTTCCAGTGCATATTGTAGCTTTTGTATATATGTCCTTATTTCAAATTCACTTTCGATTCGTTCCGTACTCTTTTCCGGCACTCCATCGCCTCCATTTAAAGTATCAATTGATACTTTTATTATATGTCCATTCTTTTCTTCTGTCAAGTAACCTATTTTTTTCTGGAATCTATATCTTACCATATCCCAATCGTTATTCCAGAAATATTATGAAATTATTGCCAGATTATTTACCGGAAAAAATTGCAAACTTTCACTGAGTATGATAGAGTGTTGTCACTGCCTCCCCTGGCCTGCTGTCAGGGGAGATCATACACAACAGGAGCTTATGAAAATGAAAAAGATGAAACTTTTCAGGGACAAAGAATTTTATTCCAAGCTGTGGAATCTGGCCCTGCCTATTGCCCTCCAGAACCTGATGCTGGCCCTGGTGGCAGCGGCAGACGCCCTTATGCTTGGACGGGTAGACCAGAATACTATGTCTGCCGTTTCCCTTGCTACTCAGATCCAGTTTATCCAGAACATGGTCCTGTCCTCCATCGTAGCCGGCATCGTGGTGCTGGGCGCCCAGTATTGGGGAAAAGGAGACAAAAAGACCATCAACGACTTATTCTGTATGGGGCTTAGACTGGCGGGAATAGTCAGCCTGCTGTTTTTCATCGGCTGTGTCTTCTTCCCCAGATATCTGATGCTGATCTTCACCGACGAAGAGGTGCTGATCCGGATCGGTATCCGTTACCTGCAGATTGCCGGCTGGTCTTATCTTCTCACGGGGATATCCCAGTGTTATCTGGCTATCATGAAGGTTACAGAACACGCCGCCCAAGCGGCCAGGGTAAGCACCGGCGCCGTACTGAGCAATATTGTTCTAAACGCAGTCTTTATCTACGGGCTGTTGGGATTCCCGGCAATGAACGAAGAGGGCGCCGCCCTTGCCACATTGCTTTCCAGGATTCTGGAACTTGGCTGGGTAGTGATCTGCTCTTACCGGAAAGGCTACATACATCCCCAGTGGAAACGGCTGCTTCACAGGGAGGGGTGGCTGGAAAAGGATTTCTTCCGCTATTCCCTGCCCATCCTGGGGGCTTCTCTGGCCTGGGGCATCGGATTTACCTCCTACTCGGCATTTATGGGCCATCTGGGAACAGACGCTACAGCGGCAAACTCTGTAGCTGCCGTAGTAAGAGACCTGGTATGCTGCCTGTGCAACGGACTGGCCAGCGGTGGGGGCATTCTGGTCGGAAATGAGCTGGGAGCCGGAGATCTGAAGAAGGGAAAACTCTACGGAGACCGGCTGGTGAAACTGGCCTTTCTCACAGGAGGTCTCTCCACAGCTATCATGCTGGTGCTGACCCCGGTGATCATGAGTTTTGTAAAACTGACTCCCGGAGCCCAGAAATATCTTCTTGGAATGATGCTGATCATGGCTTTCTATATGATCGGACGGGCAGTAAACTCCATTATCATCAACGGAATCTTTGCCGCAGGGGGAGATACCATGTTTGATATGTACAGCCTGGGGGTAACCATGTGGTGCATCGCAGTTCCTCTGGCTGCAGCCGGGACTTTCCTGCTGCACTGGCCGGTCCTGGTGGTATACGCCTGCACCTGTCTGGACGAGGTAGGCAAGATTCCCTGGGTACTGCACCATTACAGGAAAAACAAATGGGTCCGGGATCTGACCCGGAAGACCATCGACAGAGAACCTGTCTGAACTAATTTCAGAAACGGTCCGCACTTGTCCGGGTTCACCATCACTGCGGCAAACATAAACGCATCTTTAATTGTCAGGTCTTTAAACGGTTTGCTCATTATTCTTTTATTCCTCTTACAAAAAAGCTTTTTCATTGAAAAGCTTTTTTGTAAGAGGAATCCTGTAAATCCATTATAGACTGACAAAATAGAAATGTACAGGAGATTTCACATTTTATCTCTGTTCCATTCCCCAATAAAACAGAGCTGACCCATATTAATTTTAGTACGCCAGCTCCTCTTTATATACCTATCCTACAATTATCCGCCTTAAAGTTTCCTCACTGTGCATCTGCTCTTTTGCCTCGGAATAGCGGAGAAATCTTATATTATATTTCTTCTCCCACGTCAGCCATAATGGAGAACTCACAGAAAGCTATTCCTGGTTTCTCTCCTTTGATACTTTTCCGTTAGGATTACTTTCATTATAGAATAATTGCAGTTCTTCCGATTTTCTAGCCGGATGAGTGATGTAAAAATACTGCCTATTCTCATAGAGTAAATTCAGCCACTTATCCACACCATCTAAATATTCTTCGTAATCATTTGTATATTCCGGAATCATCTGTTACCCCTGCTGTCTTTCCTGCTTCAGATAAGGGTCCCCATTTTACCCCATCCCATTCAGAATTCAGGTTCAAATGGATACCTGCATCTATATTTCCGGGAACATACCGTACTTCCTATATGATGAAGCACTTTAAAAGTGAGCTGGGCATCCACATGGTAACCTATATCATGCGGTACAAACTGGAAGAAGCCAAAAGTCTGCTTTCTTTCGTCTGGAGGGTTAGCCCCTCCGATAAAAGAGGGTAAGCTGACTGGCTTTCTGGTTTCCCGTACGGAGGGTATAGCATACTGATATTGCTCTTACAATAATTGTTTTAAATAAGGAAAAGCCTGCACGCATCTGATATCATATCAAACACCTACAGGCCTATATTTTCTAAACTTTATTCACTTATACCATATCTCACAATATGACGTACAGCCCATCTATTTCTTAGTACAGCTTCGCCCCCGCCGGGATCCGATCATCTACCATCAGCAGATTCAGTCCTTCCCGTCCGTCATACTCATGTACAGCGCTGATCAGCATACCGCAGGAATCAATGCCCATCATCTTTCTCGGAGGCAGATTGACGATAGCGATACATGTCTTTCCTACCAGCTCTTCCGGCTCGTAATATTCATGAATACCGCTTAAGATCACTCTGTCCTTTCCTGTTCCGTCATCTAAGACGAATTTAAGGAGCTTCTTGGACTTCGGTACAGCTTCACATTCTTTCACCTTTACAGCACGGAAGTCAGATTTACTGAATGTATCAAAGTCTACCATCTCCTCAAAGAGTGGCTCGATCTTCACTTTGGAAAGATCTAATGGTTCCTGTTCCGCTGCCGGCATCTCTTCTGCCTGCTTTGTGAGAACCTGCTCTGCCTGGCTCATAGCAGCGTCTAAAGAAGCTGTCTTTCCAGCCTGAGCCGCATTATTTGCTTCGTTCTTTGCCGCACCCTGAGATTTCATTGTCGGGATTTCTAACCTCACACATCCGTTAGAATTTATTATCCCTTATTAAAACACTTTACAGTCTGTTATCAGTTATCCTATGAACCCTTAAAACTGATTAAGACTCTCGAAATTGTCGTACTCTTGTCG
>DXIQ01000013.1 GCA_019112785.1 Candidatus Blautia stercorigallinarum | reverse complement strand
TAAACTGGGGCTTTTATGACTTGGCCACAGCTTATCAGTCTCTGCACGTCAACTATTGAAACCGCCGTGTACCGAACGGTACGCACGGTGGTGTGAGAGGACGGGGGCTAATCACCCCCTCCTACTCGATCAGGCTTATACAGGCAGGTCTTTTTTGGCGTTCAGAAACTCTTCTTTGGCTTCAGTAAGCAGTTCCGGATGAGTCAGCAGCTCCAGGACACAGGAAGACAGGATCTTTCCCGCGGCAAACATCCCTCTGTGGGCCATAGAAGACTTTCCCTGGGCTGTTACTGTCCAGTGGTGCAGAGGAGATCCATTGGCATGACAGCAGACCATAAAGGCGGAGCAGGGAAGGATCTGACTGACATTTCCTACATCTGTGGAAATACCGGTTTTTCTGGTGGGAGAAAGATCAGGGATCTCATCAATTGGAGAAGCAGCGTCAGGAAGGTTTCCAAAAGGAACAAAATCCTGAGCGTAGGATCTTTCCTCCGGGGTAAAAACAGGGGCATATTTCTCTAAATATTTCAGGACAAGGCGGTCCAGTACAGGGTTTGGAAGAATACTGTCATAGATACAGGCAGTTTCGATATCTGCCTTTGTACCGGTCATTAAGGCAGCTCCCCTGGCAATATCATCTACTCGTTCACGGAGGAGTCTGGCGTCCCGGCTCCTGGGGGCTCTCACCGCATAGAAAACCTGAGCTCTGGCCGGGATAATATTGGGAGCTGTGCCGCCGGCATCTGTATAGGCGTAATGGATCCTGGCCTCATCGATCATATGCTCCCGGAGATAGTTGACTCCAATGTTCATCAGTTCACAGGCGTCCAGGGCGCTCCGGCCCAGATGGGGAGACTGGGAGGCATGGGCGCTGATCCCGTGAAAGGTGTAATAAACCCTGTGGTTTGCCAGGGCCTGATTAAAGATCCCGGATTTATAATGAGGATGCCAGGAAAAGGCGGCGTCCACATCTTTAAAAAAGCCTTCTTTGATCATGGCGGCTTTTCCGGCGGCATTTTCCTCTGCCGGACAGCCAAAGTAAAGGATCGTGCCCGGGAGTTTTTCCTCTTCCATGATATCTTTCAGAAACAGGGCTCCGGCCAGAATGCCGCATCCCAGAAGATTGTGACCGCAGCCATGGCCCCCGGGAGTATCCAGAGGAGAGGGCGAGGGGATATCTGCCGCCTGGGACATTCCCGGCAGAGCGTCGTATTCACCCAAAAGGCCGATCACAGGTTTGCCGCTGCCCCATTGTGCCATAAAGGCTGTAGGAAGAGAAGAGGAGGGAACAGAAACGGTAAAGCCCTGTTTCTCCAGAATGGATTTCAGAAGAGCGCAGGAGCGGTATTCCTGAAAAGCAGGTTCTGCGTATTCCCACAGGGTATCGGCGGCAGCAGTTACAAGATCCCGGTATTTTTCAACAAGAGGATCATAATTAATATTTGAAATGTCCATAGAAAACAACAGCTCCTTTCCTGTCCAGCCATAAAAAACAGCAGTTCTTTCATAGACGAGGAACTGCTGTTTTCGGACAATAAAAAAAGCGCGAGACGGGACTCGAACCCGCGGCCTCGACCTTGGCAAGGTCGCGCTCCACCAACTGAGCCACTCGCGCATTTATCTGTGCTTTCGTAAGCACAGATATTAATATACTATATCGATGAAGATTTGTCAACGATTTTTTTGAATTTTAAATAATTTTTTCAAATTTCTGTATGTTGGCTACTTTTCCGATGACTACCAGCACATCCTCCGGCCGGATACGGTATGTGGGAGAGATTTCAATATCTGTAGTGCCGTTAGTTTCAATGGCGATAATATTCAGACCGTATTTTCTCCGAAGATCCAAGTCTTCCACGCTGATACCTGCGATCCGGTCTGTGGCCTGGATCTGCTGTACCTCGATCTCATTATTCAGAGCAATGAAATCAAGAACATGATGATTGGATATAAGGCGTTTTCCAAGGCGGATAGCCATATCACGCTCGGGATAAACCACTTCTGCACCGATCTTTTCCAGGACCGTACCCTGGTCGCTGCTGATTGCCTTGGCGATCACATGGGGAACTCCCAGACTTACGACATTTAAGGTGGTGAGGATACAGGCGTCGATCTTTTCGCCGATGCATACGATCACGGTATCACAGTTCTGTATGCCGATCTCCTGAAGGGTTTCTTTGGTAAGATTGTCTGCCACAAAAGCGTATTCCGTATAATTACGGAGTTCTTTTACTTTATCCTCGTTGCGGTCCACAACGATCACATCTTTTCCTGCTTCTGCGAGAGTCAGGGCCAGGGCAGTCCCGAAACGGCCCAGGCCGATCACACCGAAAGCAGAAGATTTCCAGTTTTTCATATCTTTTTACTCCTTTAACCTATTGTAATGGATTCTTCCACATAATGAGAAGCCGGCGCCGGGCGGTCCACCCACATGGAAAACAGCGTAAAGGCGCCTAATCTTCCGATAAACATGATCAGAACGATTACGAATTTACTTGCAGCACAAAGCCCGGGGGTGATCCCGGTAGAAAGTCCTACGGTACCAAAGGCAGAAACTACCTCAAACATAAGCTGGATAAAATTTAATCCGGGTTCCAGGATACACAGGATCAGAGTTCCCGCGCATACGACCAGGATCGACAATAATGTGATCACATAGGAACGGTTGATCCTGTCTGCGGGAATGGAACGGTGAAATGCCTCAAAATTTTTCTTGGTGACCAGCGTCCTCACAGATTGTATCAGTACAAAAAAGGTGCTGGTCTTGATACCGCCTCCGGTAGAACCGGGGGAAGCGCCGATAAACATCAGCATAATAAGGACAAATAATCCGGCATTGGTAAAATCTCCGATGGCATAGGTGGAAAACCCTGCGGTTCTTGCGGACACACTGTGGAAAAAAGCCCCGAGCCAGGAAATATCCTCTGTGGCCTTTAAAAGCAGCGTTCCTGCGATCAGCAGCACAATGGAAGTAGTGATCACAACCTTGGAGTGAAGAGTCAGTTTCTTAAAAGAACGCTTTTTCAGGATATCCAGGATTACCAGGAATCCCAGACCTCCGAAAATGATCAGACCGCTGGTTGTGAGATTTAACAGGATATTATCCTGATAAGGGATCAGGTTCTGCAGTCCCCCCAGAATATCAAAGCCGGAGTTATTAAAGGCGGCAATGGAGTGGAAAATGCTGGTTCCTATAGCCCTGGGCAGGGGATAATCCCTGACAAATACCAGAAAGCTGAGGACGGCTCCCGTGATCTCAAAGCACAGAGTCATCACAAGTACGGATTTTACCAGACGTATAATTCCCTTTACGCCAGTTACGTTCAGGCCCTCCTGTGCCAGGACCCGCCCTTTGAATCCGATGTGTTTTCCAACAGCCAGGATCAGGCCAACACCTACTGAAGTAACGCCAAGACCGCCGATCTGGACCAGGAAAGCAACGACTCCCTGACCAAAAGGGGTAAAGTGATCGTAGGTATCAATGGCGATCAGACCTGTGACACATACGGCGCTGGTAGAAGTAAACAGGGCGTCGATAAAACTCACGGTGGCCTCAGGCCTTACGGAGACAGGAAGCAGCAGTAATAAAGTACCAAATAAGATCACTGTGGCAAACCCCAGAGTGATCAGACGTCCTGCGGGCTGCTTCTTCAGAAAAAGAATGAAACGGTTCATGAGACTTCTGCCGTTTGTTGCGGCAAGTAATTCCTCCTCTCTGCAATTGCAGTTTTAAATTGTGAAAAAACCTTACATTTTACAGAAAATTTCAGGTTAAGACGATTATAGCAAAAGCTATAAAAAACTCAAGATATAATGCAGAAACTTAACAAAGACTTTACTTTTAAAAAACAGGAAGATCCCATGGCTCTTTACCGGGATAAAGTCTTTGCTTTCAGAATAAACTGTGCTATAATGAAGTACAATAAAAACAAGTTTCAAGGAGACTTGAACAGGCGGGGAAAACCGTTTAGAAGGAGGTTGCTGGATTATGAAAATGATATTTGCCATTGTACGAAAGGAAGACGAGGGATTCGTTATCGAGCGATTGAATAAAGAGAAGATCAGCGTGACAAAACTTTCCAGTACAGGAGGTTTCCTGAGAAAAGGAAATGCCACATTGATGATCGGAACAGAAGATGACAAGGTAGACTTTGTTATTAATGTGATAAAAGAAGAGTGTTCCAGAAGACAGGAAGTTATGATCAATCCTTCCTATTCTTCCGGATCCAAAGGACCGGTTCTGGGATATACAGCGCCGCCGGTAAGCGTTGAGGTTGGAGGCGCTACGGTTTTTGTAGTAAATGTAGAACAATTCCTGAAGCTGTAAAAGAAATATTGCTCCAGGCCCATAGATTTGCGAAAAGCACCTTGTGAAAATCCTTCTGAAATGATAAAATTATCTGACGGAATAATCTGTGAGACTGTGCCCGGCACAAGTCTTAAATACCAAGGAAAACGGAGGATTTGCTATGAAGAAACTGAAAGTAGTAAAGGGTGCGAAATGTATGGCCTGTCTGGAGTGTGTAAGAGCCTGTTCAACAAGCTTTTACAAAGAGTTTGATCCGGATAAATCCTGTATCCAGATCGTAGATAAAAACGGCGATGCCAAACCTATGGTCTGCGTGCAGTGTGGAAAATGCGCGAAAGCCTGTCCGGAAGAGGCGATCACTCAGAATGCCAAAGGCGTGTATATGGTCAATAAGAAGAAATGTACAGGCTGCGGCAAATGTGTAGAGGCCTGTCCATTCGGCGTTATGGTCAAAGCAGAAGACTCACCGGTAAGCAGCAAATGTATTGCCTGCGGTATCTGTGCAAAAGCTTGTCCGGCCGATGTTCTGGAAGTTGTAGAAGCATAATCTTTCACGGAAATACATAGGAGCATGTCATGTCCCGTACAGGGGAAAGACATGCTCCTAATCCTTTATCTGTGAAAAAAGGTCTCAAAGGAGAAAAGCAGAGACTGTATGCAGGGGATTAAGACAGAGATGAGGTGAAAAGTATGGAAAAGCATAGAGAATGGATCCGGTCATGGTTTGACGGACTGGGGCTTTCCCTGCTGTATACAAAACCTGAAGGAGATATCAAAGGAGTCCTCCAGATCTCTCATGGAATGTGCGAGAACAAGGAGCGGTACCTTCCTTTTATGGAATATCTGGCGGGACAGGGATATGCCGCGGTGATCCATGACCATCGGGGACATGGAAAGAGTGTCAGGAGAAAAGAAGACCTGGGATATTTTTATGGAGGCAGGGATAAAGGGATCGTAGAAGATCTTCACCAGGTGACCTGCTGGATCAAAGAGCAGTTTCCGGGAAAACCTGTTTACATGCTGGGACACAGTATGGGATCTCTTGCTGCCAGGGTTTATCTGAAGGATTATGACAGAGAACTGAAAAAACTGATCCTGACCGGACCGCCCAGCGCCAACCCTGCAGTGGATCTGGGACTGTTCCTGGAGCTGCTCCAGAAAAAACTGAGAGGAGGACGGCACCGGAGCAGGCTCATTCAGGCTCTGGCCTTTGGCCCATATGCCGCCAGATTTCCGGGGGAAGGATCCGAATCGGCCTGGATCTGTTCGGATAAAAAGGTGATCCAGGAGTATGATCGATCGGAGTACTGTGGATTTGTTTTTACGGCAGACGGGTTCCAGGGTCTGTTTCTGCTTCTAAAAGCCACCTACAGTCCTAAGGGATGGAAAATGAAAAATCCCCAGCTTCCCATACTGTTTCTGGGAGGAGAAGAAGACCCCTGCATTGGCGGGGGAAGGAAGTTTGTGAAACAGCTTCAGTTTTTGAAGCGCGTAGGTTATCACCATGTAACGGGAAAAATGTATCCGAAAATGCGTCATGAGATATTGAATGAAGTGGAAAAAGAAAAGGTATATGCAAATATCCTGTCCTATCTAAATAAAGATCTCAGAAAACAAGCTGTCCCATGAAATATATATCAGGAATATTTATACATTTTATGCGAATTTGTCGAGCACAGCTTTGAGACTATAGGCTCAAAGCTGCGCAGACTGAGCAAGAAAATGTATAAATATTCTCGATTTTGCTTAATGGGACGGCTTTGTAAAACCGTGACAGAATAGCTGGACCAGCACGATCCCAAACAACGCTCCAAGACTGTCAATGGCTACGTCTCTTTTGGCAGGGCTTCGGCCGGCCACAAAGGACTGGTGGAATTCGTCCGTGCAGGCAAAAGCCACGCAGAAAAGTCCGGCGAAGATAAAAAGCCAGAATCCTCTGAGACCATACACATACAGAGGAAAGGAGATACATATGGCCAGGATACAGTATTCTGTCATATGCGCCAGCTTTCGCACCGGAAGTTCGATTTCTCCCGCATAGTATTCTTTATCTCCTTCTGAAAGATTTTTTTCCAGTACACGATCGGCCACAGAGACAATACCGTAGCTGACCTTATAACTGAGATTTCCCGAATCCACTCCTGTCTGACTGGAAAAAGAGAAGATCATGTACATGACCAGCAGAGCAGGCAGAAAGGAAAAGGGTTTTAAAAGATAAATGATAAATTTCTTCATAAGAGTCCTTTCTGACGCCGCACAGAGAAATCCTACAAAAAAGAAGGACATTTTTGTGCAGTAATCAAAATACAGATGAGTAGATTTACTAAGAAAGAGTAACATTTTTTGTGAAAAAAGTAAAGAATTCAAAAGAAGCAGGGAAAGAATTGACATTGGCTTTTGGGAGTCTTATACTGGGAATCAGAAAAAAGATAACGGCAGTGAAGAGAAGAGTACATTTATGGAAACGTTACAGAGAGCTTCGCCAGGTGAAAGGAAGCACGGGGAAATAAGTGGAAGATGGTCTCGGAGCCTCGCACCGACTGGAGGGTATTCTCCACAGGCTGCGATGGGAGCGCCCATTACAGCGCCAGGGTATAAGGAAGACAGGAAGATTCCCGTACCCGCTGAGGTCTTTGCTGTAAGGCAGAGATGAAATAAGGTGGTACCGTGAGGAATATGCCCTCGCCCTTATGTCTGAAAGTTTTCAGATATGAGGGCGGGGGCTTTTTGTGCGATACGCCGGTCGGGTGAACGCCGTGCTTGCATGATCGGGCATCCGACGGTCTGGGAAGTATTTTGCGGGGCCCGCTGCCAAGAAGGAGGAAAAAATGGAGAAACAAGAAAAGAAAAAAACAGGAGAAGCCAAATGGTCCGGCAGTCTGGGCTTTATTATGGCGGCGGCAGGTTCTGCCGTGGGTATGGGAAATCTCTGGCGTTTTCCTATGCTGGTAGGAGAAAACGGAGGGGGCGCTTTTGTATTGATCTACCTGATCTGTATCCTACTGGTGGGAATTCCCATGATCATCGCTGAGGTCACCATCGGCCGGGCAGGGGGAAAGGATGCCTTTGGAAGCTATAAGGCTCTGAATCCCAAATGGGGCGGCGTAGGTATCCTGGCAGTGATCACCAGTTTTATCGGTCTGTCTTATTATTCTGTCTTAGGGGGATGGGTGATCCGTTATATCTTTTCGTCAGCAACCAATGCCTCTAAGGACGGTGCGGCTTTTTTCGCAGATTTTACCGCAGATACAGGAAGTCAGCTTTTTTACTATGTGATTTTTATGATCCTGACAGTGTTTATTGTAGCAAGAGGAGTTCAGAAAGGTATTGAGAAGGCCTGCAAGGTAATGATGCCCCTTCTTCTGGTGTGCATTATTGCTGTGGCGATCCGTTCCTGCACGCTGCCGGGCGCAGGCGCGGGGATTGAATTTTTCCTGAAACCGGACTTTTCCAAACTGACTCCGGGAGCCTTCCTGGGAGCGCTGGGACAGGTTTTCTTTTCTCTGTCTTTGGGTACGGGAGCAACCATTACATACGGCGCTTATCTGGGAAAAGACCAGAAGATCACCAACAGTGCCTGCTGTATTGCCGGATGCGATACTCTGGTAGCAATGCTGGCGGGATTCGCCATACTGCCAGCAGTCTTTGCCTTTGGATTTGACCCGGAAAGCGGTCCAAGCCTTATGTTCCAGACACTGCCTACAGTTTTCGGAGAGATGCCGGGAGGACAGCTTTTCGGTGTGATCTTCTTTATCCTGGTACTGTTTGCGGCAGCCACCACCAGTATTGCTTTTCTGGAAGTGGTAGTATCTTTTGTTATGAACACTTTTAAACTTTCCAGAACAAAAGCCGCAGTGATCTGCGGGATCCTGATCTCCATTGCAGGGATCCCCAGCGTGCTCAGCTTTGGACTGTGGAGTGACATTAAGATCGCCGGAAAAGGATTTTTTGATCTGGCGGACCATCTGGTCTCCAATGTGTCCCTGCCTATCGGCGCCATTCTGGCCTGTGTGTTTATCGGCTGGGTATGGAAGACTAAAAATGCGGTAGAAGAGATCACAAACCATGGAAAGAATCCTTTCAAGCTGGCTCCTGTCTGGTCCGTGCTGGTAAAATTTGTCCTTCCGGTGCTGATCGGCATTATCTTTATTACTTCCAGCGGCGTTCTGGATATCTTCGGATAAAAAGAAATGAAACCAAACCTGTTTTTCCCGTGAGTTCTATGATATGATAGTAGGCAGAACGATCAAAAAAGAAGATCAATACTGTCAGAGGAGGAACAGACTATGAGTTTGGCAGACAAGCTTTTTATTGATATGTGCCGGGATATTCTGGAGAACGGCACGGATACCAAGGGAGAGAAGGTCCGGCCTCACTGGGAGGATACCGGGGAGGCAGCCTACACCATTAAGAGATTTGGGGTAGTGAACCGTTATGACCTGAGAAAAGAATTTCCGGCGCTGACGCTGAGAAAGACCGGACTGAAAACCTGTATGGACGAGATCCTCTGGATCTATCAGAGAAAATCCAACAATATCCATGATCTTAACGCCCATATCTGGGATGCATGGGCAGATGAGAACGGATCCATCGGAACCTGTTACGGGGATGTAGTGGGAAGAAAGTTCCTCTATAAGGGAGAGGAGATCGATCAGATGGATTATGTGCTGAAGCAGTTAAAGGAAAATCCTTACAGCAGGCGGATCATGACCAACCTGTATCAGTTTGAGTATCTTCACAGCGGAGCTCTGGATCCCTGCTGTTACAGTATGACTTACAATGTGACAAAAGATAAAGACCAGGAGAAACTGGTGCTCAACGGGGTGCTGAACCAGCGTTCCCAGGACGTACTGGCCGCCAATAACTGGAATGTGTGCCAGTATGCTATCCTGCTGATGATGGTAGCCCAGGTAAATGATATGATACCGGGAGAGCTGGTCCATGTGATCGCAGACGCTCATATTTATGACCGTCATGTGCCGGTGATCAAAGAGCTGATCAGCCGGGAAACTTATCCGGCGCCGAAGGTTTCCCTGAATCCGGAGATCAAAAATTTCTATGACTTTACTACAGACGACCTCATCATAGAAAACTATCAGGCGGGACCTCAGATCAAAAACATACCGATTGCCGTGTAAAAGAGGATCTAAGAGAAGGAGTTGTCGCATTAGTCATATTCTCGATTTTGATTAATGCGACAGCTCCAGTATACTGGAACAGAAAAGAGGAGAATTAAGAGATGAATCTGATCGTAGCTGTAGATTCCAACTGGGGAATCGGAAAAGATAATAAACTGCTGGTGAGCATCCCGGCGGATATGAAATTTTTCAGGACCACAACTTCCGGAAAGGTCGTGATCATGGGGAGAAAGACTCTGGAAAGTTTTCCAAACGGCCTGCCCCTGAAAAACCGGGTAAATATTGTCATAACCGGGAATAAGGATTATAAGGTGAAAGATGGGGTGGTAGTCCACAGTGTAGAGGAAGCCCTTCAGGAAGCAGGAAAATATCCTTCAGAAGATGTGTATGTCATTGGCGGCGACAGCATTTACCGCCAGATGCTTCCTTACTGCAGCAAGGCCCATGTGACTAAGATCGACTTTGCCTATCAGGCGGATACCTTCTTCCCAAATCTGGATCAGATGGAAGAATGGGAAATTACAGAAGAAAGTGAAGAACAGACCTATTTTGATCTGGAATATACCTTTGTAACTTACGAAAAAAAAGATAAGTCAAAGACCCCGATGCAAGCATACGGGGCATCAAACTAGCAGCGATGCAAGCATCGGGGTATTAGACCCTCGCGGCAGGTCTACGTTCCACTTCGGTCGGTGCTAAACGCGTGCAACTGGCACACAGCACCGCCAAATGGACATGCCGGCATGTCCGCTTGGCTCGTTGCCCGCGGGAATAAAAAGGGACTGCCGGGAACCGGTACCAATAAGAAAATTCACTTATTGATACGGATTCCCGGCAGCTTTTTTATCCGGTTAGTATTCCCGAAAATATTTTACTCGATAACTTTGATCCATCCTTCAGGAGCTTCGATCCGGCCCATCTGGATTCCGGTAAGGGTATCGTACAGCTTCTGAGTAACAGGACCCATTGCTTCCATACCGCTTGGGAAGCAGATTTCTTTTCCATGGTCTACGATCTTTCCTACAGGAGAGATAACTGCGGCAGTTCCACACAGACCGCATTCTGCGAATTCCGGTACTTCTTCAAAGAGGACTTCTCTTTCTTCTACTTCCATTCCCAGATATTTTTCAGCTACATATTCCAGAGAACGGCGGGTGATAGAAGGCAGGATGCTGTTGGATTTTGGTGTTACCAGCTTGTTGTCTTTCGTGATAAAGATAAAGTTGGCGCCGCCGGTTTCTTCTACTTTTGTTCTGGTAGCAGCGTCCAGATACATATTTTCATCATAGCCCTGTTTGTGAGCGTCTACGATAGCGTGAAGGCTCATTGCGTAGTTCAGTCCGGCTTTGATATGTCCGGTTCCGTGAGGTGCGGCACGGTCAAAGTCAGACACACGGATAGTAATTGGTTTTGCGCCGCCTTTGAAGTACGGGCCTACCGGTGTGGTAAATACACGGAACTGGTATTCGTCTGCCGGTTTAACGCCGATCACAGGGTTGCTTCCGAACATATAAGGACGGATATATAAAGTAGCTCCTGATCCATAAGGAGGCACATAAGCTGCATTTGCTTTGACTGTCTGAACGACAGCGTCTACGAAACGGTCAGCAGGGAATACAGGCATCTCCAGTCTCTTTGCGGAATTTACCATACGCTCTGCGTTTAAGTCAGGACGGAAGGTTACAATATGTCCGTCCTCTGTGGTATAGGCTTTTAATCCTTCAAAGACAGACTGAGAATACTGGAGCACTCCTGCACACTCGCTGATAGTTACCATATCATCCTGAGTTAAAACACCGTCATCCCAGGCTCCATCTTTAAAATTAGATACATAACGGTAATCGGTCTTCATATAAGCAAAGCCCAGATTTGACCAGTCAATGTTCTTTTTTTCCATTTTAGGTTCCTCCATTCCTGCCGCAAACTGCGGTATGTATAGTAAATTAATTTTTTACCATTATAAAACTTTAATGTGTGAATTGCAAGAGAAGTTCCGTTGCTTTTTTCTATTCTTTCATATATAATCAAGGATAAAAGCAGCCCTTTGTGGCGAAAATCTAAGATCAGGAAGTGAAATTATGGCTGGAAATGACTGGAATAATCTTGGACGGGAAGTAAAAGATATCGTACAGCATGCTATAGATACAGGTGATTTCGGCGCACTGAACCGGGATCTGGGGGTGACTCTGGAGAACGCGCTGGGAAATGTGGCCCAGAGTCTGAAAAACGCCGGACGCCGGGGAATGGGAAATTTTGGAAACTATTCTCAGAATCCCGGAGGACCTTACGGACCGGGAAACGGCTACAGCACAAAATACAGTTACCGTCCTTTTGGGCGCAGCCGTACCCGTGACAGGTATGACAGCTCTTCAAAGAGAATGAAAGAGGCCAGAGAAGAATTTGCTCTATTTGTAAATACCGGATGGGCCAGAGCTATGGGTATCTTGTTTACCACGTTAGGTATCGCCCTGACTCTGATGTTTGGGATAACCGCAGGATCTCTGGGGATCGCTTCTATATTTATAGATTCTCTGGCGGCAAAGATGGATACGGTGCTGATGATCTTTCTTCCGGCCATGGCTATCAGTTTTATCATGGCAGTCTGCGGCAATCATATGAGAAAGAAGATCAAAAGGTTCCGGTCTTATGTGAAGACACTGAACGGGAAACCTTACGGAACCATTAAGGACCTGGCGAAAGGCGTGAGAAAGCCGGAGAAATTTGTCCGGAAGGATCTGAAGAAAATGATCAAGAAACAGATGTTTCTGGAAGGACATCTGGATAAAGGAGAGACCTGTCTGATCGCCAGCGACGAGGCATACGATCAGTACCTCGCAGCGGAGAAAAACGCCGAGCAGATGAAAAAGGAGGCAGCGGAAGATCCCAGGAAGAAGCTTTCTGAGGAAGCGAAGAAAGTCATCGAAGAGGGAGACCGCTACATAGAAGAGATCCGGAGAAGCAATGACGCGATCCCGGGAGTGGAAGTCTCTAATAAAATGTATCATCTGGAAAATGTGATCCGCAGGATCTTCCAGCGGGTGGAGCAGCATCCGGAGCTGATCGATGACCTCCATAAATTTATGGATTACTATCTTCCTACTACCATGAAGCTTCTGAAGGCATATGAAGAGCTGGATAAGCAGGACGTAGAAGGAGAAAATATTAAAACGGCAAAACAGGAAATAGAAAACACCCTGGATACCATTAACACGGCTTTTGAGAATCTGCTGGACAGCTTTTATAAGGATACGGCATGGGATGTTTCCACAGATATTTCTGTGCTGAAGACCATGCTGGCCCAGGAAGGCCTTACAGGAGATGAGGATTTTAAAGGAAAGGATAAATAAGCCATGAGTGATGAATTGAAAGATTTTACAGTGACGCCTACACTGACATTTGAGCCTCTGAAAGAGGAAGCTCCTGTGGCGGAGGTAAAGAAAGAAGAACCCAAGGCCCCTGAAATGGACGACAGTATCCTATCTCCGGAAGAGAGAAAAATGGTGGACGATTTCTCCAAGCAGATCGATATCCGCAATTCTGCGGCGATCCTTCAATATGGGGCAGGCACCCAGAAGAAGATGGCGGATTTTTCAGAAGAAGCTCTGGAAAAAGTCCGGACAAAAGATCTGGGAGAAGTGGGAGACCTGCTGGAAAATGTAGTCACGGAACTGAAAAGCTTCGACGCGGAAGAAGAGCGGAAAGGCATTATGGGCTTCTTTAAAAGAGGTACAGATAAACTGGAAGCCATGAAAAATAAATACGCCAAAGCAGAGACCAACATCAGTAAGATCGTTGATGTGCTGGAAAAACATCAGATCCAGCTGATGAAGGACGCGGCCACTATGGATAAGATGTATGCCCTGAACCTGAATTATTTTAAAGAGCTTTCCATGTATATCCTGGCAGGAAAGAAGAAACTGGAGGAGATCCGTTCCACAGAACTACCCAAGCTTGTGACAAAGGCCCAGACTACCAATCTGCCGGAGGACGCCCAGGCGGCCAAAGATTTGGATTCTCTCTGCGACCGTTTTGAGAAAAAGATCCATGATCTGGAGCTGACCAGGATGATCTGTATCCAGACGGCCCCTCAGATCCGTCTGGTACAGGGAAATGATACCCAGATGGCGGAAAAGATTCAGTCTACGATTGTAAATACCATTCCTCTGTGGAAGAGCCAGATGGTCATCGCCCTGGGGATCGCCCATTCTACTGAGGCGGCCAAAGCCCAGCGGGAAGTAACAGATATGACGAACGCCCTGCTTCAGAAAAACGCGGAGACTCTGAAAATGGCTACCATAGAATCGGCTAAAGAATCCGAGCGGGGTATCGTAGATATTGAAACCCTGAAAAAGACCAATGAATCTCTCATCAGCACCTTCGACGAGGTGATGAATATCCAGAGAGAAGGCAGGGAGAAGAGAAGAGCCGCAGAGGCGGAGATCTACCGCCTGGAAGGCGAATTAAAGGAAAAACTTCTCCAGATACAGAAATAGAGAGATAGAAAATTCCATCGGAACGGAGGAAAAGGACATGTATCGTGATCATACCAAGGTGGTTCAGATCGGGGACCGGAAGATCGGAGGAGGCAATCCAATCCTGATCCAGTCTATGACCAACACCAGGACAGAAGATGTAGAAGGAACTGTAAAGCAGATCCTGGCCCTGGAGGCGGCAGGCTGCGAGATCATCCGCTGTACGGTGCCCACTATAGAAGCGGCCAGGGCAGTAAAGGAGATCAAAAAGCAGATCCATATCCCCCTGGTGGCGGATATCCATTTTGACTATAAGATGGCCATAGCGGCTATGGAAAACGGCGCAGATAAGATCCGGATCAACCCGGGAAATATCGGGGGAAAAGAAAAGATCAAGGCTGTGGTAGATACAGCAAAAGAGCGGAATATCCCCATCCGTGTGGGAGTAAACAGCGGTTCCCTGGAAAAGGAACTGGTGAAAAAATACGGGGGCGTCACAGCAGAAGGGCTGGTGGAAAGCGCCCTTGACAAGGTGAAGATCATTGAGGATCTGGGCTATGACAACCTGGTGATCAGTATCAAATCCTCAGATGTGATGATGTGTGTAAAGGCCCATGAGATCCTGGCAAGAGAGACCAGATATCCCCTTCACGTAGGGATCACAGAAGCCGGAACTCTTTATTCCGGAAATATTAAATCCGCCGTAGGACTGGGGATCATCCTCTATCAGGGGATCGGGGATACCATCCGGGTATCGCTTACAGGAGATCCTGTGGAGGAGATCAAATCCGCCAAGAGGATCCTGAAAACTCTTAATCTTAGAAAGGGCGGGGTGGAAGTAGTCTCCTGTCCTACCTGCGGACGGACTCAGATCGATCTGATCGGTCTGGCAAATCAGGTGGATACCATGGTCCAGGAATTTCCTCTGGACATTAAAGTGGCGGTTATGGGCTGTGTGGTAAACGGCCCGGGAGAAGCCAAAGAAGCAGATATCGGCATTGCCGGAGGAAAAGGAGAGGGCCTTCTCATCAAGAAAGGCGAGATCATCCGGAAGGTCCCTGAAGACCAGCTTCTTTCGGTGCTTCGCCAGGAACTGGAAAATTGGAAATGATCAAAGGAGGCATTGCTTCATGGAGAAAGAATTTCTGGAAGTGTTCCGGAATCTGGAACTGAAAGGAGAACTGCGGGCTCTCCTGGAAGAGGTAGTAGTCACTAAGGTGGCTATCAACCAGAGAAAGGATCATATCCGGATCTATATCCGCAGCAGGCAGTGGATTCATAAGAAATACATCTATACCCTGGAAAACACCATTGCGGCCCAGTGTTTTCCGGGAGTGCCCATGAAAGTGAAGATACTGGAGAAGTTTGATCTCTCCAGCCAGTATACGCCGGAGCTTTTTCTGGACGCATACCGTTCTTCCATGGCGCTGGAACTGAAACATTACAGCATTCTGGTATTTAATATGTTCCGGAATGCTGTTATTACGTTTCCTGAGACAGATACCATGCATATGGTGCTCCAGTCTAACGTGCTGGCAAAGAGCAAGGAAAACGAGCTGATCCAGTACATAGAAAAGGTTTTCTGCGAGCGCTGCGCCTTTTCTCTGAAGGTGGAGGCGGAGTACCAGGAAGCCAAAGAAAGCAAGGTCCGGAAAAACAGCGAGATCCAGCTTCAGCAGGAAGCGGCTCATATTATCGAGATGTCTTCTTTCGGAAAGCACGAAGGAGAAGAAGAATTCCAGGCCGCCGGTGAAGACCAGGATCAGGAACAGAAAGCCGCGGAGAAAAAAACAGAGACAAAAGAAAAGGATGGAAAGACCGAAAAGAAGAAAAAAGAAGAAAATGGTACGAAATTCGGAAAATCCTTTAAGGGAGATAAGGGAAGAGCCAGAGGAGACAGAAGTTTCGGCGACTTTAAGCGGAGCGTGAAGCGCTCGGATAATCCGGATGTGCTCTATGGAAGAGACTTTGAGGATGAGGTCATTCCTCTGGAAAGTATCCAGACAGAAATGGGGGAGGTCTGTGTCCGGGGACAGGTTATGACCCTGGAGACCAGAGAGATCCGGAATGAGAAGACCATTATCATCTTTTCTATTACAGATTTTTCCGACTCGATCACTGTAAAGATCTTTGCCAGAAACGACCAGGTACAGGAGATCCTGGAGGGAGTGAAGGTGAAAGCTTTCATTAAACTGAAAGGGGTTACCACCATTGACCGGTATGACAGTGAACTGACGATCGGTTCCGTAGTAGGGATCAAGAAGATCCCCAGCTTTGAGAACAGCCGTATGGACAACAGCCCGGAGAAAAGAGTGGAACTTCACTGCCACACCAAGATGAGCGATATGGATGGAGTTTCCGATGCGAAATCCATTATCAAAAGAGCCTATGAGTGGGGACATAAAGCCATTGCCATTACCGACCACGGAGTGGTGCAGGCTTTCCCTGAGGCGAATCATTGTTTCGATGCCTGGGGCGGGGTGGTTCCTCAGGATTCGGATTTTAAAGTGATCTACGGCATGGAGGCCTACCTGGTAGATGACCTGAAGGGAATCGTGGACAACAGCCAGGGACAGTCTCTTCACGGGACCTATGTAGTCTTTGATATTGAGACCACGGGATTTTCTGCTATGAAAGATAAGATCATTGAGATCGGCGCTGTCCGGGTGGAAGACGGAAAAATCACAGACAGGTTCTCCCAGTTTGTGAACCCTCAGATCCCCATTCCCTTCCGGATCCAGCAGCTTACCAGTATCAATGATTCTATGGTCCAAGATGCCCCCACCATCGACAAGGTCCTGCCGGAATTTGAACAGTTCTGCCAGGGGGCTGTAATGGTAGCCCATAACGCAGGATTTGATATGAGTTTTATCAAGAAAAACTATGAGGATCTGGGCATTGACAGAGAGGATACTATTGTGGATACCGTAGGCATGGCCCGTTTTCTTCTGCCTCAGTTAAACCGGTTTAAGCTGGATACTGTGGCAAAAGCAGTAGGGGTTTCTCTGGAAAATCATCACCGGGCGGTAGACGACGCCGGTTGTACCGCAGAGATCTTTGTAAAGTTTATCAAGATGTGCGAGGAGCGGGACATTTTTGATCTGGACCAGCTCAATGAAAAGGGGGCAGTATCTGTCCATACTATCCAGAAAATGCCTACTTACCACGCCATTATCCTGGCAAAGAATGATGTGGGAAGGGTAAACCTTTATCATCTGGTATCGGACTCTCATCTGATCTATTATGACCGGAGGCCCAGAGTGCCAAAAAGCCTTTACCTGAAATATCAGGAGGGGCTGATGATCGGTTCTGCCTGCGAGGCGGGAGAGCTTTACCAGGCAGTATTAAACGGCCGGCCGGATACAGAGATCGCCAGGATCGTAAATTTCTATGATTATCTGGAGATCCAGCCTATCGGCAACAATGCCTTTATGCTCCGGGATCCGGACAGGGATGATATCCAGACAGAGGAAGATCTTCAGGAGATCAACCGGAAGATCGTAAAACTGGGAGAGTCCTTTAATAAACCGGTGGTAGCTACCTGCGACGTTCATTTCCTGGATCCGGAAGACGAGGTATACCGGCGGATCATTATGGCAGGAAAGGGCTTTGACGATGCGGACCAGCAGGCGCCTCTGTATCTGCGGACCACAGAAGAAATGCTGGAGGAATTTGCCTATCTGGGCAGGGAAAAAGCCGAGGAGGTCGTGATCACCAATACCAATAAGATCGCAGATATGGTGGAGAAGATCTCCCCTATCCACAAGGGAAAATGTCCGCCGGTGATCGAAAATTCCGACAGTATGCTCCGGGAGATCTGTTACAACAAAGCCCATGAGATCTACGGGGAAAACCTTCCGAAAGTAGTTGAGGAAAGACTGGAGAGAGAGCTAAACTCCATTATCTCCAATGGCTATGCGGTTATGTATATGATCGCCCAGAAGCTGGTGTGGAAGAGTAACAGCGACGGCTATCTGGTAGGATCCAGAGGTTCTGTAGGATCTTCATTTGCAGCTACCATGTCGGGAATCACAGAGGTAAATCCTTTAAGTCCTCATTATTACTGTCCAAACTGCCACTATGCAGATTTTGATTCTGAGGAGGTCCGGGCCTACTCAGGAAGGGCAGGCTGCGACATGCCGGATAAGAACTGCCCGGTGTGCGGACAGCCATTAAAGAAGGAAGGATTTGATATCCCCTTTGAAACTTTCCTGGGATTTAAAGGAGACAAGGAGCCGGATATCGACCTGAACTTCTCCGGGGATTATCAGGGAAAAGCCCACCGGTATGTAGAGGTTATTTTTGGTGCGGGACAGACCTTTAAGGCGGGAACTATCGGTACTCTGGCGGAGAAGACGGCATTCGGCTATGTGAAAAATTATTATGAAGAGCGGGGAGAGCGGAAGCGGTACTGTGAGATCAACCGGATCGTCCAGGGCTGCACCGGAGTGCGCCGGACCACGGGTCAGCACCCTGGAGGGATCATTGTTCTTCCCATTGGATGGGATATTGAGGAGTTTACTCCTGTCCAGCACCCGGCCAACGATATGAACAGCGATATTATCACCACCCATTTTGATTATCATTCCATTGATTCCAACTTGCTGAAGCTGGATATCCTGGGACACGATGATCCTACCATGATCCGTATGCTGGAAGACCTGACCGGGATCAACGCCAGGGAGATCCCTCTGGATTCTAAAGAAGTTATGTCCCTGTTTAAGAATACAGAAGCTCTGGGAATTACTCCGGAAGATATCCGAGGATGCCCTCTGGGATGCCTGGGAATCCCGGAGTTTGGAACAGACTTTGCCATGCAGATGTTAATCGAGGCCAATCCCACTTCGTTCTCCGACCTGATCCGTATCGCAGGACTTTCCCATGGTACAGATGTATGGCTGGGGAACGCCCAGGATCTGATCAAATCGGGAACCGCTACCATTACCACCTGTATCTGTACCCGTGACGATATTATGATCTATCTGATCAATAAAGGCCTGGAATCGGGAATGGCTTTCACCATTATGGAAAGCGTCCGGAAAGGAAAGGGACTGAAACCGGAATGGGAGGAAGAAATGAAGAACCACGGGGTGCCGGACTGGTATATCGGCTCCTGTAAGAAGATCAAGTACATGTTCCCCAAAGCTCATGCGGCGGCTTATGTTATGATGGGCTGGAGGATCGCTTACTGTAAAATCTTCTATCCTTTGGCTTATTATGCGGCTTACTTCAGTATCCGTGCCACGGCCTTTTCCTACGAGCTGATGTGCCAGGGAAAGGAAAAGCTTGAGTATTTCATGGACGACTATGAGAAACGGAAAGACAGCCTTACCAAAAAAGAACAGGATACGTATAAGGATATGCGGAATGTTCAGGAGATGTACGCCAGAGGCTTTGAGTTTATGCCTATTGATATCTATAAAGCAAACGCTCATACCTTCCAGATCATAGACGGGAAATTAATGCCTGCCCTGGATACCATCGAAGGACTGGGAGACCGGGCGGCAGACGCGGTGGTAGCCGCCGCAGAAGAAGGACCCTTCCTGTCTCTGGATGATTTCCGGAACCGGACCAAGGTTACGGCTTCCACTATCGATCTGATGAACGACCTGGGCCTTTTCGGACATCTGCCCAAGTCCAATCAGCTGTCTTTATTTGATTTTCAATAAGAAAATTTGCGGGGTTTTTACGGAGGTATCAGAAAAACTATGTATCAGTATCAGAAAGACTATCCCAGACCCCAGCTTTCCCGGAAAAGCTGGGAAAACTTAAACGGGGAATGGGATTTCGCCTTTGACGATAAAAAGGAAGGGATCACAGGCAGATGGCAGGAGGATTTTCCTCAGGGGGAAAAGATCCTGGTGCCTTTTACTTATGAAACCAAAAAAAGCGGCATTGGCCGTCAGGAGAAGCATTCCAGAGTATGGTATGAAAGAAAACTGTCTCTGGAAAAGAAAGAAGAAAAACGGTATCTTCTTCACTTTGAAGGCTGTGATTTCTATACAAAGGTGTGGGTGAACGGAGAACTGGCCGGTTCCCACACTGGAGGCTACGCCAGATTTACCTTTGATGTGACAGAGCTTCTTATCCCGGGAGAGAACCGGATCACCGTTATGGCAGAAGATTCTTACGAGATCCGTCAGCCCAGAGGAAAACAGCGGTGGAGAAAGGAAAACTTCGGGTGCTGGTATGTGCAGACCACGGGGATCTGGAAGACCGTCTGGCTGGAGGAAGTGCCGGAATTATATATATCCGGTCTGAAGATCACTCCTCTTTTGAAGGAGAGAGCTGTGGAGATTGACTGGGAGGTAGGCGGAGACCTGGAGAAGCTTCTGGAAGAAGGACAGAAGGTTTTCTTAAATCTGGAAGCCGGTTTCCAGGGACAGAATATTTCTGCTGTGAAGGTTCCTGTATCCAGGACTCACGGAAGGACCCGGCTGGATGTTTTCTGTGATCAGGAAGATTTCGGGGAGTGGGGGATCCTGGAGTGGAAGCCAGGAGAGCCCAACCTTTACGATCTGGACTGCACCCTGGAATCCGGAGATGACAAAGATTCGGTAATGTCCTACTTTGGCATGCGGGAGATCGCAATAGAAGGACAGAATATTTTGCTAAACGGCAGGCCCCTTTATCAGCGGCTGATCCTGGATCAGGGATACTGGGAGGATTCCCACCTGACTCCTCCCAGCGAAGATGCTCTGGTGGAAGACATCGACAAGATCCTGGATCTGGGATACAACGGTCTGCGAAAACATCAGAAGACCGAGGATGAAAGATTCCTTTACTGGTGCGATAAGAAGGGCGTCCTGGTGTGGAGCGAGATGGCATCGGCCTATGAATTTGATGACTATGGGGTAGAGAAATTTACCAGGGAGTGGATGGAGATTGTACGGCAGAATTACAGCCATCCCTGTATTATTACCTGGACGCCCTTTAACGAATCCTGGGGAATTTCCCAGGTGAAAACAGATCCCAGGCAGCAGCATTTTACAGAGGAAATCTATCATCTTACCAAGGCTGTGGACCCTTACCGGCCGGTGATCGTCAATGACGGCTGGGAGCATACGGTGTCGGATATTATTACCCTTCACGATTACGAAGAAGAGGGAAAGATCCTTCTGGACCGTTATCTGAACTGCAAAGAAGAGATATTAAAAGGAGAAGTTTACCACTGCAGCTCCAAATCCGCATTTGCCCAGGGTTACGGCTACCGGGGGCAGCCGGTGATCATCAGTGAATTCGGAGGCATTGCCTTCGCAGGAGAAGGCCAGGGCTGGGGATATGGAAACAAGGTATCGGACAAAGAGGCCTTTATCCGCAGGTTTGACGATATTACCACAGCAGTAAAATCCCTGCCCTATGTGTGCGGCTACTGCTATACCCAGGTCAGCGATGTGCAGCAGGAGATCAACGGGCTTATGGACGCCCGGCGGAATTTCAAAGTGGATCCGGAGATCATCCGGGAGATCAATGAGAGGAAAGTCGGGTATTGGAGATCCTTTATGTAGAAAAATCCACTTTTTTCTTCTTTTCTATTCCCTTTTTCGGGAAATTTGGTACAATAGTAGAGGTAAAAAATAAATCATAAAGAAAGGTGAATCGTATGCAGGAGTACAAACCATTTAAAGAAGGAAAAGTTCGTCAGGTCTTTGATATCGGAGAGAATCTGGTAATCTATGCCACGGACAGAATTTCCGCATTTGATTATATTCTGAAAAACACCATTACCAACAAAGGTGTAGTCCTTACAAAAATGTCCAAGTTCTGGTTTGATTTTACAAAGGACATCGTGCCAAACCACATGATCTCCACAGATGTAAAGGATATGCCGGAATTCTTCCAGAAACCGGAATTTGAAGGCCATGTGATGATGTGCAAGAAGCTGGAAATGCTTCCTATCGAATGTATCGTAAGAGGCTATATCACAGGAAGCGGCTGGGCCAGCTATCAGAAAGACGGCACTGTCTGCGGGATCAAGCTGCCGGAAGGTCTGCAGGAATCTGACAAACTCCCTGAGCCTATCTACACACCAAGTACAAAGGCTGAGCTGGGAGACCATGATGAGAATGTTTCCTTTGAGGCTACAGTGGACATCCTGGAGAAATCTTATCCGGGCAAAGGAAGAGAGTATGCAGAGAAGATCCGCGATTATACTCTTGCATTATATAAAAAATGTGCAGAATACGCTCTTACAAAGAACATTATCATTGCGGATACTAAATTTGAGTTTGGTTTAAATGAGAATGGAGAAGTAGTTCTGGGCGATGAAATGCTGACACCGGACAGCTCCAGATTCTGGCCTCTGGAAGGATACAAACCTGGACAGAGCCAGCCTTCCTTTGACAAACAGTATGTCCGTGACTGGCTGAAGGCACACCCGGACAGCGATTTCTTACTGCCGGATGATGTGATCGAGAAGACAGTAGATAAGTATGTAGAAGCTTACGAACTGCTTTCCGGAGAGAAATTCTAAGAAGTAAAAAGTACTTTCAATAAAAATTGAAAATGCAGAGATGGAACCCCTCGAAGGCCATAGGCTTTCGGGGGGTTCTTGCATAGAAGAATACTTAAATAGTCAAGATTCAAGCCAATTACATAACAAAGTGCTTATACATGGTTACATCCGCCTGATCTTTTATGGTATTCTGATCGCTCTTGCTCTATTCGTTATAGGAACCTATATTTTTTTTACATCTTATCAAGAATTATCAGAATGAAAAAGCTGTTCTCAGTTTGAGTACCTGCCTTCCGCCAGGGGTACTGCTACCGGTGCATCCAAAACTACCGTTTACAAAAGCGCCTCCGGTCAATCTTTATAGTATGCAAAAGCAACAGCAAATTTTACCTATAATGGTTATTCTTTAAGTCCATGGAAACTTAAAAGAAAAGTGGGCTCAAGCATCTCACCTTGAGCCCTTAATCTTTCATTTACTACCTTTAGATTTTTTATTCTCTTTGATCCATTTATATACCTTTTCATATTTTTGTTCCGTATCAAATAACGTTACACTTGTATTTATTTTCCAGCTTATGCTATAATGTCGCCGTTGCCCCTCCTATATTGGCACAGGAAGGAGGGTTGTCATATGGGAGATTTTTTCATCACTTTTATTATCTCTGTTACGGCAGGTGTGGTTTGCCACCTCATCTGCAAATGGCTGGACAGAGATAAGAAGTAAAAGCAACCAGCCTAGGGCATAAGCCACCCTGCCAAAACGGAATAGAAAACCCTGGAGACCGCCATCTCCAGGGTTTTCATTTTGCCATATGGGCTTGGGCTTTCATCACTTTTTGCCTATTGGCATTATAGCATATGTGCTTTTTCTTTGCAATATACCATTATGCTATTATTTGTTTTATTGTCAATTCTTGACACTGCAGGTATTCTTGTGTTTTGGACGCAGTATATCAAATCCCAAATAAGAGTAATAGCACTTTAAAATAAAATACTCTCTATCCCAAGCACCTGTACGCATGGCATCTATCCAATTAAAAAGGCATCCTAAAAGGGAATAAATCAATGCGATTAAAAATATCCATCTTTTCACTATATGGCATATTACACGGGAAAGAGCTTTTTATACAATCAATCACTATTTTCCCTTTATTGCGGCTTCCAACTAAATAGTTATTGCTGATAAGCTAAACTTACTTCTTTTTTACGTAATGGCCCCCTTCTATTATGTACTTTTTTATCAGTGTATCTTCCATATTGTAGATTGAAAAGGTATGATCTTCATAAGACATATAATACTCTTTATCAGCCCATAGAATTTCTTTATCTGATTTCTTTTGGAAACTTCCATCCTTATAGACAATAAAAGAAACATCTTTTCCATTTTCTTTTATTAATATAATGCTGTATCCATTCCCCAGTAAATCAACACTTGTTATATCTGAATAATCCACAGTCTTTTCCTTGCCGTTGAGAACAAATTTATATCCAGCTTTATATGTCTCTGGATCCTCTGATGGCTGCACCGTATAGGAGCCAAAGTAAGAAGTAGGTCCAATAAGAGAAATAAAATGATAAGGCCTCTCTTGTGCATCGATTTTACAGGATACTTCCTCTTTCTC